>JAISZE010000143.1 GCA_031269405.1 Treponema sp.
AAGCGGTTCCTGCTACGGGGGTCTGTACCATGATTTTGCTCCTTTTTGAGGCTGTTCCAAAACTTCAGTTTTGGAACGCGCTCATTTTCATTTTATTTATACCTTTGTAAATGTATAAATATATTTGCAGTATACACCCCGGCAGCCGGGGGGGTCAAGGCGCCGCGTTGCCTCATGAAAAAAGTAACCCTAAAGCGCGCTGCCTCAGGTAAAAGGGCCGTTTTTTGCCGGCCCGCACAGGGGCCTTGCGCGCCCTTTTCAAAAGGGAAAATGTATGATATTTTAAAAAACCAGGTTAAATTTGAAGCATTATATATATGAAAGCCATATAGAGGGGAGAGGAAATTAGTATGGCTAAAACAACTGAAGAAAAAACTCGTGTAACCCCGGCTTCGGCTGAAGAAAAACAGAAGGCTCTGGAAGCGGCCCGCCTCCAGATTGAAAAGCAGTACGGCGTAGGCTCCATCATCAGAATGGGGGACACTACCAGCACTACAGGGATCGAAATAATCCCCTCTGGCGCTATCTTGCTGGATGAAGCTTTAGGCATTGGCGGTTACCCCAGAGGCAGGATCATCGAGATTTTCGGTCCCGAATCCTCTGGAAAGACCACCCTGGCCCTCCACGCTGTTGCGGAAGCCCAAAAACTGGGGGGTATAGCCGCTTTTGTGGATGCCGAACACGCCCTGGATCCGATATACGCCAAAAACTTAGGGGTTAACATCGATGATCTCTGGGTATCCCAGCCCGACTCCGGGGAGCAGGCTCTGGAAATCACCGAAAGTCTGGTCCGTTCCGGCGCTGTGGACATCATCGTGGTGGACTCTGTAGCGGCCCTGACGCCTCAGGCGGAAATTGACGGGGATATGGGGGACGCCCAGATGGGTCTCCAGGCCCGGCTCATGAGCCAGGCTATGCGGAAGCTTACTGCTATCATCGGCAAGTCCCGGACGCTTCTTATTTTTATCAACCAGATCCGTATGAAAATAGGGGTAATGTTCGGGAACCCCGAAACTACCACAGGCGGCAACGCGCTCAAATTCTACGCTTCTTTACGCCTCGAGGTCCGCAAAACCGAAACTATCGAAGGCGGGAAGGATGAGAACGCCCTGGGCAACCGGGTACGGGTCAAAGTGGTAAAAAACAAAGTGGCCCCGCCATTCCGCAAGGCAGAACTGGATATCCTCTTTGGCAAGGGGGTTTCCGCTACAGCCAGCCTTCTGGACGCTGCGGTAAAATATGCAATTATCGACAAGAAAGGTGCATGGTACTCATACGGCGAGGAAAAGGTGGGCCAGGGCAGGGAAGGGGCCAAGGAATACCTGGAGCAGCATCCTGAATTTATCAGAGAAGTCGAACAGAAGCTGAGGAATGTGATATTCCCTGGCAGGGAATTCCCTGTGCCAGGCCAAAACGCCGCCGCCAAGGGAGCCGCCAAAAACCCGGCTGCTGCCGCATCTGCGCCTGCCGCGCCCGTGTCCGTTGAGGCTGCTGCGCCTGCCGCGGTTGAGGCTGCGCCTGCTGTTCCTGCTGCTGCGGCTGAACCAGAGGAAGCCTCTTCGAAACCCGCTGAAGCGCCGGAGCCCAAAGCCAGAGGGCCGGAAAAAACCGTAGCTGCTGAAGACCCTCAGCTGGCACACCGGGGGCCGGGGAGGCCCCGGAAAGCCGTCCCTGCAGCGGGGGATGAACCGGACGGCCTGTTCTAGGATTCCGCCTGGATGCTGGCTGTTTTAGGTCTCGGTTCCAACAGCGGGTATGGCGGTTTGGATAGTTTTGCCCTCCTGGACAAAGCTGTTTTTCGCCTTGAGGCGGTTCTTTCCGGGTTGCAAAGAGCTTCTCTCTATGAAACAGAACCGCTGGGCGTAATTGATCAGCCTCGGTTTCTCAACACTGCCGTGGCTGGCTGGTATAACGGAAGCCCCCGGGCGCTCCTTAAAAGTATCCATATTATAGAAACGGATTTTGGCAGGGATCGTTCCCGGGAACGGCCCTGGGGGGAACGTTCCCTGGACATCGATATACTGCTCTTTGGGGACATGAGGGTGTCTGAACCGCCGGATCTTGAACTGCCCCATCCCAGGCTTGGAGAACGCCGTTTCGCCCTGGAACCCCTGCTGGAACTCCTGCCCGGCGCCACCGAACCGGGAACCGGGAAGCTTTACCGGGAAATTTGCGGCGCCCTGCCGGATCAGGGCTCAAGACGTCTTTGAACCCCTTGCAGTACCCTGAATGGATCATCATAATATCACTTAGATGGAAGCTACTCTTAATAGTACCGGACCAGGAACTGCCAGCGGCGCTTTAGGCGGGTTCAGAACTTTCAGGTTAAATGAATTCGAGGGTCCCTTGGATCTTCTGCTTTTTTTAATCAAGAAAAATGAAGTCAACATTTATGATATTCCCATTGCCCAGATAACCGAACAGTACCTTCAGTATTTGGCCTTTGCTTCCGAATTGGATTTGGAAGAGGTTTCTGAATTTCATGCCATGGCGGCGACGCTCCTTTTGATTAAGTCCCGTATGCTCCTGCCGGTTGAGGTGGACTTGGAAGATGACGACGAGGATCCCAGGCAGGAACTGGTAGAAAAACTCATCGAATACCAGAAGTTCAAGAAGCTTTCGGAACTGATGGAAGAAAAAGAGAGGGAAGCCGAATGGGTCATTGAACGGAAAAAACTCCAGCGGGCCCTGCCTTTCGCGGACGAGGATCTCTGGGAAAAGGCCGATGTATGGGTGCTCCTCAAAACCTTTACCAGCCTTATGTCCGCTCTCTCGAAGGAGCGGATCATCGACATGTACGAGGAGGTCTCGGTAAATGAGAAAATCGCCCTTATAACCGAGATTCTGGAAAACCGGGGGGAGTGCAGCTTTACCGATCTGGTGGTCCGCCATGGATCCCTGCTGGATATAGTCTGCGCTTTCCTGGCGGTTCTTGAGGCGGTTAAAATCCGTATGGTGTCGGTTTATCAGAACCGTATGTTTGGGGATATTATTATCCGGTGCTATGACAAGGTGAAGTATGACGGAACTGCAGTTGGAGAAAGAAACAGCGTTGATTGAGGCCATCCTCTACCTGGAATCGGACCCCCTGGATGAGGCGGCCTTTTCCCGCATTTCCGGCCTTTCCAGAGATGCGGTAGACAAGGCTCTGGAAAACCTAAAGGTCCGGTACAGCGCCGAAGATTCTGGCGTGGAGATGGTCAGAATAGGCGGCGGGATCATGCTTTCTCCAAAAAAGGAATACTGGGACAGCCTCAAGGAGCGGTACGGCAAAAAGAACGAAGCCAGGCTTTCCCGTGCGGCAATGGAAACCCTGGCGATTATCGCCTATAACCAACCCACAACCAGGGCTGAGGTTGAGTCGCTACGGGGGGTTCAGGCGGATACCATGATCCACCTCCTGCTGGAACGGAACCTGATCCGGGAAATGGGCAAAAAAGACGTCCCTGGGAAACCCATACAGTACGGCACTACCAAAGATTTCCTCAGGCTTTTCCGGCTGGACAGTATAGCGGATCTGCCTAAACTGGACGAAAGCGAAGCCGAGCGGTTTGAACTTGACGGAGAAAACTGAGGGGCTCAGGCTCCAGGTATACCTTGCCCACTCGGGGGCCGCTTCCCGGAGGGCGGCTGAAAAGCTCATTGCCGAGGGCCGGGTTATGGTGAACGGCCGGGTAGTTACAGCTATGGGGGAAAAGGTTTTCCCAGGCGACACGGTGCTCCTGGACGGCAGGCCCCTCACGCCTGAGAACCGCTTTCACTACATGGTCTTGAACAAGCCGCCTGAGTACATCTGCGCATCTTCGGATCCCCAGGGGCGGCCTCTGGCCCTGGAACTCCTGCCAAAGCTGCCGGAACGGCTTTATAACGTAGGCCGCCTGGATTACCGTTCTTCAGGGCTTATTATTTTTACCAACGACGGCGATTTTGCCGCAAAGGTAAGCCACCCTGGATCGCAGATAGAAAAGGAATACCTCGTGGAATCATCGGTTCCCATCCCGGACCGGGTGGTGGATGAATTTTGCAGAGGCCTTTTGATAGAAGGCGTCCTGTACCGGGCGCTGGAAATAGAAAAGACCGGGTGGAAATCCCTCAGGGTGGTGCTGGTTGAAGGCAAAAACCGGGAAATCCGCAGGGTTTTTTCTTTTTTCCACCTCCATCCTGAAAAACTCCTGCGCATCCGTATAGGCCCCGTCAGGCTGGGAACCCTTGGAGAAGGTGAAAGCCGGCCCCTGACGGAGCCGGAACTGCAATTTTTTCGCAAAAACACGTAAAATTACCGTTTCTCAGCCAGGTTCCTTGTGTCCAGCACTACAGCGCTGCCGTCTGCCCGCTGGGTGATAAGGCTCCCGTCAGAGAAGCTTACCGCCGCGAATGGGTGCACGGTAATCGAGGACCTTGCCTGGCGGACCAGTTCGGTGTTAAACCGGGCCAGGTAGAGGCTGCCGTCTGAAGTGGTAACGGCATAGAGGTCGCTGCCGTTGACCCAGAGCAGGCTGTTAGGCGCAATATCGTCATCGCCCTGCTTGACCATCTCTAGGGTATCCCGGGAGATCTCGATAAGCCTGATGGCGCCGTTGCCGCGGTTTTCGCCTGCTACAGCCAGGATCTTGCCGTCAACGGTATTGATGCTCCTGACGTTGACCGTATTGAGGGCTGAACGCTTTACTTCCTGGCCGTTTTCGGGGTTAAGCTTAACCACACGGCCAAGGGGAGCGTCAGGGGTGAGAATAACGGCCCCCAGGACCCCCGGTATAGGCTCGGGCCTGGGTTCCTGGTTTATCAGGGCCTGTTGATCTTCGGCGATTCCCTTTCGATCATCCTGGGCTTCCTGGGCCTTCTGATCCGCGTAATCCTGGATCTGCCCGGCTTCTTCTTTTTGCTTACCCAGTTCCTCCTGACGCTGGTCCAGTTCCTGTTGCTGCTGTTCAGCCTCCTGCTGTTGCTGCTGAGCCTGCCGCCCCTGTTCCTGAGCCTGCTGTTCCTGCTGCGCCGCCTGCTGCTGGTGGGTGTCCAGGGCCTTCTGGTCCGCATTGGGATCCTGCCGCTCCCGGGCTATCCGTTCCTGTTCCTCCCGGGCCTGGCGCTCTTGTTCCTGGGCCCGGCGCTCTTGTTCCTGCGCCCGGCGCTGCTGCTCCTGCGCCTGCTGCCGTTCCCGGGCCTGGCGCTGCTCTTCTTCTCTTATAGCCTCCCGTCTGACTTCAGCTTCCTGGTTCGCCTGTTCGGACTGGCGTTCCTTGAGATCCACCATCTCTTTCCGGCTGTCCACGCCGCGATCCGGTTCCTGCCGCAGTTGTTCGGTAACATTGCTGTCCGTGAGGGGAGATGTATCAATGGTATTGAGGGACCCGGCGCTGCCCATTCCCAGGGGGATGAGCATAAGGGTCCTGCCCGGCCATTCATCGTAGCGTATGGAAAGCCCCGCCTTATCCTGGGTTACAGCGTCCATTACCGGTTTTTTGTACCGTGAATTGAGGTAATTCATATTCCCCCGGTAGACGGCGTTATAGATAGTGATATATTCAGCCAGAAGCGCAGCGTCCCGTTCGCTGTAACTGTAAGCCGCTTCGAGATAGCCCTGAAGGATGAGTCTGAGGTTACGGATATGGTCAACCCCGACATCCACGCCTAAACCGAAAATATCGGCGTCCAGTTTGAAACCGTCAGCAGGGGAGACCGAATGGATTACAAAGTAACGGCCCGCCCCGCCGGCCCTGGTCTGTCCGCCCCGGACCATCACCCCCAGGGAGTAGCCGATGGACCGGATCTGGGCGCGGGTTTCGATACGGGTATAGGGCCCTTCGTAGTTAATGAATTCCACAGGCCCCAGATTTTCCAATTCGTCACGGTTAACCTGGGCGTATGCGCCGGTTCCGGCCGCCAGAATTCCAAGGACAAAAAAAAGGATATATAATTGAACATTACAGGAGATAGTTTTCACGTTAGGCGCTCCTTCGGATATCTTCTAAAATTATATCTGATATTTGTCAGCGCCGCAAGGTTTTAAGTTCCCGCTCCGCCTGGTTCCGTACCTGCGGAGGCCTGTCCGGCGCCGCAAGGGATGTCAGGATACGAACCCCGGCGTCGCTCAAAGGCGGCCCGGAAAAACGGCATATAGCCCCTGTCGCGGCGGCCACCGAGGTCAGGGCATGTTCGTCTCTCAGAGGCCCTGGGGGAAAAACGGCGTTAGAAAAAGCCTGGAGCGCCAAACCTTCGGGGTCCACGCCTATTTTTCCCAGCGCTTCAGCAGCAGCGGCCTTGACCAGGGCGTCGTTGTCCAGGGTAAAAAGTTCCGCCAGGAAAGGCACGGTTTCCCGGGAGCCGATATAGGCCAGAAGCCTGACCGCCTCTACCCGGTAACGCACGAATACCGGCGGCTGAAGCTCTGAGCCGGGGCTTTTCAGGGAGCTCCCGGCTATGTCCATAAGCCGTGAAGCGTATTCCTTTTCGTGTTCTCCAACCCCCCCCTCCTGTACGGCCCGGCTTATTTCTCCGAATCTGACCCTCATGTCCTCTTCGTTGTAGCGGAAATAATAACCGGCCCAGAGTTCGGGATGAGGCTCTCCGGTCCCGTAATTCCCCTCAGACGCAGGGCCGTAGAGCACTCTTCGCTGGGCTCTGACCCGTTCTTCAAGCTTGTAGGCGTTAAGGATCCAGTCCTGCCCCCCGGAATAGAGAACCCCTTCGTCGCTGAAAGAAGGTATCGCCGCAGTCCCCCGGAGCCGGATGGTCCAGAGCCGCCTGCCGTCATCGGCGAAAGCCGACGCGCCGGTCCTGCTTGTAAGATAGATGCCCCGCTCGTCGGCAAAAAGGTTCGCTTCGAAATTCCCCGTTATTTCCACTGGTGAAAGATGGGTCCCGCCAGTCCAGAGTATCCTGCGCTGGTCCATGGAAAGATAAGCTGCCTTGCCGTCATTCATGAGCAAAGCCGCATTGGAGCCCCATCCTGCTGCCGCAACAGGGAAAAGCGGCTGGGGGATGCCTTTAAGGGGCTCCCTGCCGCCATCGGCGGTGTTGAGCAGTTCCATTGTACCGTCATGATAAAAAAAGAGGATGGAATTCCCCTTCGCAAGCCGTACTACCGCCGCCGTAACCGGCGCGGACGCAAGCTTTTCCGTAATAGTTCTGCCAAAGGCGTTAATCCGCAGCAGTTCCCCGTCTTCCAGGACCAGGAAAAAGCCCCCTTCCTCATCCTTTGCGGGTGGTAAAGCTATAGGCTTTTCAAGCTGTTTGGACCAGAGGGTATAACCCGAGGCGGTATAGCAGATTATCCTTCTGGGGGTAAAGACAAAAATCCTCCCGTCCCAGCCGGTAATCACCGGAGCCGCCAGGGCTTCGCCAAGATTGATGCGCCAAAGCTCCCGGCCGGCCCGGTTCAGAGCGATGAGTATCCCGCTGGTGCGGCAAATGTAGCTGGTCCCTTCCCGGGAGCGGGTGATATAGGGCATGAGCCTGCCCCGGGCGAAATAGTCCCACAGAGGCCGGCCCTGCCAACTGTAGGCCTTCACGTTGCCCCCGTCGCAGACCATAACCACCGATTCCGCCTGCGCCGCCGGAGGGCCGGTAACAGCGCCTCCCAGGGCCTGCCGCCACCAAGGGGGGGAGGCATCATAGGGAAGGGGGGCAGTCGGAAACTCCTGGGCGTTCAAGCCGGAAATTATAAATATGAAAAGGAAGAAGAGGAAAAGTCCCTGAATACGGGGCTGCCGGCTTTCAGCATCCATGACTGGCTCCTTCTCTGTTGAAAACCGCGAGGCTTTCTATGTGGGCTGTTTGGGGATAAAAATCGTACAAATTGAGTTCCTTTACGGTATAACCCCCGACAGCGAGTTCTCCCGCGTCCCTGGCCAGGGTAGCGGGATCGCAGGAGACATAGGCCAGAAGGGGAGGGCCCTTTTCGGCAAGATACCGCCGGGTCAGGACCGAAAGCCCTCCCCTGGGCGGATCAGCCACCATAAAGCTCCAGGCTTCTTTCCCCTTCAGGGACTTTACCCATTCATCGTCGGAAAGGGCAAAAAAACGGCAGTCGTCGCCCAGGTTCTCCCTGGCCAGGGCCAGGGCGGCTTTGTTCTCTTCAACCAGGTCCGTCCGGGAAAAGCGGTTTCCCAGGAAGGCCGCGAAGGTCCCCACCCCGCAGTAGAGGTCAGCCATGGGAAGCCCCGGGTCCGCTTTTTCCGCCCCGGCGGCCAGATCTTCCAGCAGAAGTTCCAGCATGGTCCCATTGCTCTGGAAAAAGAAAGCGGCGTCCATAAGGAGTTCCTTTCCTCCCAGGGAAACCCTGCCCCGGCTCTTCCCCCCTTCGGAAAGGAAGAGCCCGCCCCTGCTGTACACGGTGAAGCGGTCTTTGTCCGGCGGCGGGACCAGGTTTCCCTCCCCCAGGGCCCTGCGTATCCCCGGATCCGCAGCAGGGCAGTCCCGGAGGGGGACTATGGCCGGCTCCTTCCGCTGTTTGAAACCAAGGCGCCTGCGGTCCGCCGGAAAACAGTGAAGCTGCACCCGGTTCCGGTATTCCAGAGGCGCCGAAGGATGAAGGCGGATTTCAGGGGCCGTTAGCCCGCCGATGCGGGAAAAGGCTTCTTTCAGAATAGTTTCTTTGGCGGAAAGCTGGGCGTCGTAGTTCAGGTGCTGTAGCGAACAGCCCCCGCAGCGTCCGAACAAGGGACAGACCGGTTCGACACGCAGGGGTGAAGGCTCCAGGATTTCGGCGATTTCCGCCCTAGCCCAACTGCGGCGCTCTTCACTTATGTGCAGGACAGCCAAATCGCCTGGCGCTGCAAGATCGACAAAAACGCTTTTGCCTTCAATCCTGGCCAGCCCCGCTCCGCCGGCGGCAATACTCTCTACCCTGGCCCTGTGTCTTTCTCCCTGTGCCATATTAAAGCGGCCCTGGAGCAGCAGGTTTTTTCGGTTTTTTGAAAACAGGGGTTCCGCCGTTCTTTTTGTTTCTTTTCAGGGCCTTTTTTTCAAAAAGCAGCGCGAAGGCATCGTCTACGGTTTCGACGAATTCAACCGCTACCGCGTCCTGTATGTCCTTGTCCAGTTCGGCCCAGTCTTCGCGGTTGTCCGCAGGGAGGAGGACTTTTCCCATACCGTTCCGTATGGCCGCCAGGAGTTTTTCTTTAAGACCCCCGATAGGGAGTATGCGGCCCGTGAGGGTAAGCTCCCCGGTCATGGCTATACCCGGCTTGGGAGCCGCTTTGCAAAGAGTAGAAAGGAGCGACGACGCCAGGGTAACGCCCGCCGAAGGCCCGTCTTTGGGAATAGCGCCTTCGGGTACATGGATGTGGAAATCGGTTTTGCCCATGTCTTTTACCTGGTACCGGTAACGGTCCCCGGCGCTCCTCAGAAACGACAGGGCGATACGGGCGCTTTCCTTCATAACCTCCCCCAGGTTGCCGGTAATGATGACTTCCCCGTTTCCTTCAAAGCAGTTGCTTTCCACAGGCAACATGGTGCCCCCGGTTTCAGTCCACGCAAGGCCGCAGCTTACCCCGATCCGCTCTTCCTTAAAGACCACGTCGTTCTTGAATTTCCGCCTGCCCAGGAGTTTTTCGAGATCCTCTTTTTTGACGGTTTTTTTGAATGACCCCACAGGCTTGCCGGGAAGTGCGTTTTCCCCGGCTTCCCCGGAAGCCCCTGTTCCGCCGTAGCCCTTGTTTACCGCCTCCCGGGCAATACGCCTGACGCAGCGGGCAATCTCCCGTTCCAGGTTCCGCACCCCGGATTCCATGGTCCAGTAGCGGATAATTGCCTTTATGGCGTCATCTTTAAAAACAATCTTCGCCTCTTCCAGGCCGTTTTCGCCCAGTTCCTTGGGTACCAGGAATTCCTTTGCTATCGCCAGCTTTTCGTTTTCGCCGTAACCGGGAATCTCGATGATCTCCATACGGTCCAGAAGGGGGTAGGGTATGGTATGAAGGGAGTTAGCGGTAGTGATAAAAAGCACCTTGGAGAGGTTGTAGGGGACTTCCATATAATGATCGGTAAAGGAGGAATTCTGTTCCGGATCCAGGACCTCAAGGAGCGCCGAAGCCGGATCGCCCCGGAAGTCGGTGGAAAGCTTATCGATCTCGTCCAGGAGGAACACGGGGTTCATAGTCCCGGCTTTGCGCATAGACTGGATGATCTTTCCCGGCAGGGCGCCTACGTAGGTCTTCCGGTGCCCCCGTATTTCAGCCTCGTCCCGGACCCCTCCAAGGGAGATCCTCACGAATTTCCGGTTCAAAGCCCGGGCAACGGATTTGCCGAGGCTGGTCTTGCCCGTCCCCGGAGGGCCGACAAAGCAGAGTATAGGGCCTTTGATGCCGGCTTGCCCGGAACTCCCTGCGGCAAGCTGCCGGACGGCGATAAATTCGATGATCCGCTCCTTGGCCTTGCGCATGCCGAAGTGATCCTCGTTAAGGATGGTTTCCGCAGCGGCCAGGTCCCCGGAATCAGCGCTGTATTCGCTCCAGGGGAGATCGGCTATCCATTCCAGGTAACCCCTGAGCACCCCGGCTTCAGGGGAAAAGGGCTGGAGCTTTCTAAGCCGTGCTATTTCCTTCCCGGCCTTGAGGAGCACCTCTTCAGGAGGATTTCTATCGCCGATAGTCCGTTCCAGTTCGGCGAACTCGTCATCAGCCCCGTCTTTGCCTAGTTCTTTGTTAATTTCTCTGAGTTGTTCATGGAGTATGAAGTCCCGCTGGTTTTTTTCCATACGGCTTTTTACTTTGCCCGATATGTTTTTCTGAATACCGAAGATCTCGTTCTCAAGTTCCAGGGATTCAAGGATCGCTTCAAGCCTGTCCCCGGGATCGGCGATGCGGATAAGGGCGGCCTTTTTCTCGGCTTTTACCGCCAGGGCGTTGCTGACAATATTGGCAAGGCGTTCGGCGTTTTCAGTCCTTTCGACTGCCGCCAGTGTTTCAGGCCCGATTTTTTTCGACAACTCCGCGTACTGGGCGAAGGACTTCTGCACCGCCCGCATAAGGGCGGCGGTTTCCGGGCTGAGAGTTCCGGGGTTTTCCCAGCTTCCCGAAGAATCCTTCGCGGCTCTGAACTCCCCCCGCAGGGGCTCCACCCTGACCGGACGGGGATCGCCGGAATCCCATTTCGACGCCAGAACAGCCCGGTACTCGCCCTGGATCACCACCCTGAAGGTGTTGTCCGGAAGCTTCAGGTGCTGGATAATCCGGGAAACCGAACCTGTGTCCCAGGTCTCGCCGGTTTCAGCATTTTTCTGGCATACCGCGAAGATACGGAGATCCCTAGCCAGGGCCGCTTCAATGGCGCTGATGCCCCCTTTGTAGGTGATATACACAGGCATCATGGTCTGGGGGAATACGACCAGTTCCCTAAGCGGCAAAAGGGGGAATTCTTCTTCGTTTCTCCTCGGAGGCCTTCCGGCGCCCCCAAGGGGCAGCGAAACGTTAAAAAACTTCATTGCTTACGCGCTTTTTTGTATATGATTAATTTCAGGGGCTTCTGATTTCTCCACTACATCCTGGGTAATGACAACCTGCTTGCTCCCGTCCATAGAGGGGATCTCAAACATAATATCAGTCATCATCTTTTCCACAATAGCCCGGAGCCCCCTGGCCCCGGTTTTCTGTTTTATCGCCATGTCCGCTATAGCGTCAATGGCCCCTTCGGTGAATTCCAGCCTCACATCGTCGATAGCCAGCGACGCCTGGTACTGTTTGACAATGGCGTTCCTGGGTTCCGTGATAATCCGCTTAAGATCCTCCCGCTTGAGTTCCTCAAGGCTCACGGTAATGGGCAGCCTCCCGATAAATTCCGGAATCATCCCGAAATGGATGAGGTCGTCCGGGTGAAGGGCGTCGTAGAGTTCCTTCAGGTTTTTCTGGGTATATTCCTTGCTGTCTGAGCCGAAGCCCATGGGATGCTGCACGACCCGCCGTTCGATAAATTTGTCCAGCCCCACGAAGGCGCCTCCGCAGATGAACAGTATGTTCGTCGTATCAATGCGGATCATCTCCTGGTTAGGATGCTTCCTGCCGCCCTGAGGGGGCACCGAAGCTATGGTTCCTTCGATGATCTTTAGGAGCGCCTGCTGGACCCCCTCGCCGGACACGTCACGGGTAATGGAAACGTTCTCGCCTTTACGGGCTATCTTGTCGATTTCATCGATGTACACAATGCCCCGTTCAGCGGCGGCGATGTTCCCACCGGCGTTCTGGATCAGTTTAAGCAGTATATTTTCCACATCTTCCCCTACATAACCGGCTTCGGTAAGGGTCGTGGCGTCAACTATGGCAAAAGGGACCTTGAGCTTCCTTGCCAGGGTCTTCGCCAGCAGGGTTTTGCCTGTCCCTGTAGGCCCGATAAGGAGGACGTTGGATTTCTCGATTTCCACGTCATCAGGATCTTTCGAGGGGTTGGCTATGCGTTTGTAGTGGTTGTAAACAGCCACCGAAAGGGCCCGTTTGGCCGTGTCCTGGCCGATGATGAAGAAATCCAGATATTTTTTGATTTCCTTCGGCGTAGGGATGTCGCCGGTAAACTGGGTAGCAAGATCGTGATCTTCTTCTGCCAGGATCTTCCTGCAAACTTCCACACATTCGTCACAGATATAAACATCATTAGGGCCTGCGATAAGCCGCCTTGCGGTGTCGGCGCTTTTTGAACAGAAAGAGCAGATCCGCTCCACACTCCCGGGGCCGTTACGAAGTCTTGCCATGGTTTTCCCTCACTAATACTGAATCAACGATGCCGTAGTTTACCGCGTCCCGGGCTGACATATAGAAATCCCGTTCCATGTCTTCCGCAATTTGCCCGGTGTCTTTTCCGGTATGCTTTGCGAAATACTCGACAGTGAGCTTTTTCAGCCTGATAATTTCCCTCGACTGGATCCCGATGTCCCTGGCCTGCCCCTGGGCCCCTCCCCAGGGCTGATGTATCAGCACCCGTGACGAAGGGAGGACAAAGCGTTTGCCCCTGGTTCCTGCGGCCAAAAGCAGGGCGGCCATGCTTGCAGACTGGCCCAGGCAGATAGTCTGGACGCCGCATTTGACGTACTGCATGGTGTCGTAAATAGCGAGCCCTGCGGTAACCGAACCCCCTGGGGAGTTGATGTAGAGGTTGATGTCCTTCTCCGTGTCCTGACCGTCCAGGAACAGGAGCTGGGCCACTACGAGGTCTGCGGTAATATCGTTGATTTCCCCGTCTATAAAGACGATCCGGTCCTTCAAAAGCCGGGAATAAATATCATACGACCGTTCCCCGGCGCCGCTTTGTTCGATAACAAAAGGGACGAGGTTGCTTGACTTTTCATTCATGATCTAAATTTACCCATTATTTGATGTCAGGTCCAGATATTTTTGTTTTTTTCCGGGTTTTATAGTATTTTCCGCAATGAGCCTGTCAAAAAGCTTTCGTTCTTTAATATCTTCTTTCAGATATTCTTTCAATTGTTCCTGCTCATAGTATTTTTCATAGTCTTCAAGAGGAATATCGTTTTCGGCAGCCTGCCGTTCCAGTTCCTTTTTTATCTCTTCATCACTGGCGTCCAGTTTGAGGTCTTCCATGAGGGTTTCCACAATCAGCCTTGAATGAAGGGCCTTGTTGGCGTCAGGTTTCCATGAATCCAGAATGCCCTGTGCACCCTCCGGAGCGGAGTCCATCATTTTGAAGAGCTTATCAGATTCGGTTCCGAAGCGCCTGGCGAGATTCCGCCACCGGGAGTCCAGTTCCAGGCGCATCATGGATTCGGGTATGTCCACAGGGGTGGATTCCATGATTTTTTCCAGGATTTTGTTTACTTTGATGTCCCGTATCCGCCGGTCCAGGTCTTTGTCCAGCCGTTCCCGTATGCTCTGCTTGAGATCTTCCAGGGTTTTAAACTTCTCATCCACATCCTGCGCAAGATCGTCGTCCAGATCCGGGAGTTTTTTGATTTTTAGGGCTGTCAGGGTAACCCGGAGCTTAATGGTCTTGCCTGCAAGGGTGTTATCCTTGTCATCAGCAGGGTAGGATTTGGCGAACTCCCTGGTTTCGCCTTTCTTCATCCCCTGAATATCGTCGTCGAATTTGTAGATATTCATCCCTGATCCCAGGGTAAAAACGAAATCCTGGCGTTCCGAATTAGGGATCGCCGATCCGTCATCCCCAAGTTCGCAGTAATTAACCGTAACCACATCGCCTGCTGCTGCAGCCCCGCCGTCGTCCTTGTCCATGACAATGGCGTTCCGCTCCCTGAGGGCTTCCATTTCCCGGTCTATATCCTCGCCGGCAATAGCCGCATCCGGGACTTCCACCTCCAGGCCCTGCCATTTTCCGACCGTTACCTGGGGAAGCACATCGTATACAACGGAAAACACAAGGTCTTGTTCCAGATCCAGCTTTGGTTCGCCCTGTGCCTGAGGGGCAGAGTAGGGGAGGGGGCGGTTTTCTCTGGGAAAGCTTTCGTCTTCGAATACCTCTTTTATGACCTTTTCAATGATGCGCCCCAAGGCTTCCCCTTTGAGAGAATCGCCGAATTTCCGTATCAGCACGTCCCGGGGCGCTCTCCCCTTCCTGAAACCCGGTATCTGGATGTTTTTTACATAGTCCGAAAGGAGGGCGTCGTATTCTGACCGGATGTCGTCCTTTCCGACAGTCAGGGTCAATTTGACGCTCGAGTGTTCAAGCCTGGTGATTTCTTTGGTTACAGTCACTTCGTTTCCTCTTCATATTTAATGCCGGACCGCTGTCCGTAGATTCTGTACCTGCGAGAGAAGGGACTTGAACCCTTATGCCGGGGGCACCAGATCCTAAGTCTGGCGTGTCTACCAATTTCACCACTCTCGCAAAGCGGTCCGCGCCACGGCCTGGCCGAAAATGGCCGGTTCGAAGGGTTATCCCAGTTAGAAGTGTACCTGAAGGGCGGAAAACTGTCAATCACAGGTCAGGCTAGGTCAGGGCAATGTCATTTACTTTTCAAAGGTTGGAATCTACCAAAACGCGGTACTTCTTTCCTTTCTTTTGCGCCTTCTTCGCCGTTGCGGTTAGTCTTTTCTTCAAAATTCCTGTCAGTTTGCGGTCAAAAGCCGCTCTTTGGATGTTATTGCTTCTTTCACTATATGTCCTTCCTCAACTTGTGTACTGTTTCCAGCATCAGACAGTAGCGTCCGGGGTCCACATAGTCCGGGATGGAGTTACCGCTGCCGATAGCCGCTCCCCGGCCCTTCGCCTCAAGGAGTCTGAAGATCCCGGTAGTGTAAGAAACCACATCGATGTTGCTGGACGCGCAGAGCACATCGGTATCAAGACCGCCGAAGTTGCCAATGCGCTGGCCGTAGCTGTCTATCCACCGGGAATAAGGCGCAATCACATCCTCGTTGGAATGCTTCGCGTCAATTCCCGCGGCAATGAGATCGTCCATGACATTGAAGATACAGCCGCAGGAGTGGAGCAGGAAGGGCTTCCCCGCCTGGTGGATGAGGCCGATAATCCGTTCGTACCGGGGAATCACATGTTCCCGTATGTCTCCGGCGTCAAGAAGCGTATTGGACTTGTAGCCCAGGTCATCGCCGAAACGGCAGACGCAGAACAGGTCCCCGAACTCCTTGAGCAAACGATCCCAGACGGCGTACAGCATAGCGCCTACTTTGACAAAGAGATCCTGGTAGAGTTCTTCATCGTCCGCCCTGATATAGCAAAGCTCCTGGAAACCGGTGATGTCCTGGACGCACTCAAAGACGCCGTAACCCACCCCGCCTATGCCCTTCATCCCCGGCGGCAGGGCTTCACCCAGGGCCCTGAAATAAGGGCTGTACCGTTCAAAGTACGTGTCCGGTATCCCGTCCCAGGGGTAGGCGTCAAAGTCCTTCCTGGTTTTAATTATCCCTTCTTTGTGGCCCCCCAGGGCGCCGGAACCGGGCATGACGGCTCCTGCGGAACATTCCCAACTCACCGCATCATACCCCCTATCCCGGAAAAAACCGCAATAACGGCGGAAGAACTCGACCTTGTCCTTGTGATCCCCGCCGGCAAGGGATGCAAACTCATTCCCCTGTATCTTTTCCATAATACGGGTAGAAACAGCGTGCTCATAGAGCGGGATACGAGCTGATTTTTTATTCAACGCGGCGTTTACTATGTTTCGGTAATCAGGCTGGAACATACGCATTATCCCTATAAAAACTATTTTTATACGCCTCGTCAAACATGGCGACAATATCTTGCGGCGGGACATTCCCCATGATGTTATGTACCTGGTTAAAGACAAAACCGCCGCCGGGCTTGAATACGCTTGAAAGTTCACGGGTGTTTCGCCGTACCGTTTCCTCATCCGTAAAACCAAGGATATTCTGGGTATTGCAGCCGCCGCCCCACAACGTCAGCTTGTCCCCGAATTCGCTTTTCAACCCCGCCGCGTCCATGTTCGCCGCCGAAATTTGTACCGGGTTGAGTATGTCCAGTTCCGCCTCGATGAATCCGGGTATCAGGGGTTTTACGCTGCCGCA
>JAISZE010000153.1 GCA_031269405.1 Treponema sp.
TTATATAAGCCCGCGCCTACATGGGTATCAATGCAGAGAAGGGGCTTTTCCTTTTTCGTAAGATACCCGGCGCACCAGGCGAATACCATGTGTTTAAGGACATCAGCGGCGTTCCCTGCATGGAAACCGTGCCGGTAACTGAGCATGGTCCTATAATAACCGCATCCGCCTGTTTCCCGCTAGTTCCTGTTGTATTCGTCCGGCCTGCCGGGAAACTGGCTTTGGGATTTTTTCCTGATAGTAAACAGGGTGGAATCCACGGTCCCTTTGGGGATTTTGAGGATTTCGGCCACGTCCCTGTTGGACGCGTTCAGGCGCGCCCCTGCAAGGCGTTTTTTCATGGAAAGGTAGCGGCACTTGGCCCGGTCATAACGGCCCTGCATTTTCTCCCGGTACGCGGTCCCGGGAACCACTGAAGAATACCGCTGGTGGAAGGACAGGCAGCGATAGTACTGGCAATAAAGCCTGTTCCTGAGATCCAGAATTTTCTGTTCCTTGTCCCTGCGCATCTTGTGCATTTCATCGATAAGGCGCCTGAGCTCTTCTTTACTCCGGTTCACATAAGCCGCGATTCTGTCCAGGAGATCCTCGGAAACAAAAAAATAGGATTTTAATAACAGAACAAGGATCTGCTGCGGGCTGTAGTTGTTTTCAAAGGCAGGAAGGCCGTAGGCGTTCCCGTATTCAGGTTCGACTTCGCAGGCTTTCATCTCTTCGGCCCTGGCTTTCCAGCAGACGTATTCCGTGGCCCGGTGATCCGCTTCTTTGGACCTGTATTCCTTGCTGGCCCAGCGTACAATCGAACTGATGTAAGCCTCAAAGCTGGATCCCTTTTCCCGGTAGTAGCCTATCGCCCGTGACAGCCTTGGATAAAACCAGGCGAGGAAATCAACAAACCGGTCCCGGTTCCCTTCAAAAACATGGAACCGTTCGTAGTTATCGATAAGGTATTGAAAAACAAGACCTTCAAAATCTTTCCGGTCTATTTTTCCCAACAAATAGTACTGATGAGTTTCCGCAAGTGTGCAAGTATTCTGCATAACGCCTCCCTGGTGTCCGACATATAATACGGACCGGACAGGGGATTTGCTTCACTGGGGATGACAAATGTCATGGAAAAAATCAGGATAGAATAATGGGAACCTCTAAAAACTGAAATTTAGGAACAAATTCTATTTTTTCAGGAAAAAATTGTTTTGAACTTGTCCAGCAGTTTCTGCTTGATTTCGCCTATGGTCCCTTCCAGGCTGAGGCCTGCGGCGTTTTTGTGGCCTCCTCCGCCAAAGGCCCTGGCTATAGCCGCCACATCGACTTCGTCCCTGGAACGGAACCCTACGGTGCAGTTGTCCGGTTTTTCCTGGCGTATGAGTACCACAGCTTCTACGCCCTTTATGGCCTGGAAATTCTGATAGACAGCGTCGGAATCCCGGCTTTCCAGACCGAAGCGCCGGGTTTCTTCGTATTCTTCTGTGGAGATAATGAGCCTTCCGTCAAAATAGGATTCCCCCCGGGCAAGGATGCGGCCCATGAGGATCCGGGAATCCAGGCTCCTGCCTCCGTGGATTTTCTGAAACATCTCTTTGGGGCTGGCCCCTGCGCGGATCATCTTTGCTGCGGCTTCGAAGGTCTCCGCTCCTGTTTCGTCTATATGGCGGAAAAAACCCGTATCGGTGCAAAGCCCGAAGAGGAGGAGTTCGGCTTCGTCCTTGAGGAGCTTGAGCCCCAGGGCCTCGATGAGCCTGCCGACCATAACGGTAACCGACGGGGCCTTTTCGTCGATAAAGTCCCCCTCCCCTCCCCTCACGCCCGCCTCGTGGTGATCGATAAACGCCGTAGGAAGTCCTTTAAGCAAAGGGGCCAGGTCCCCGGTACGGTCAACGGAACTGCAATCGGTAATGATGACCCTGGCGCCTGCCCGGCAGGTTTCCCCGATAGAGGAGATGAAGTATTTTTCGTAAGCCTTCACCTCTGTCCGTTTGAAAGGCCCTGCGGAACAGGGAAAAGCTTCCTTGCCCAGCCTCTTCAGCGCCGAGACCAGGGCAAGCTGGCTGCCTACGCAGTCGCCGTCAGGTTCCTTGTGCCCTGCGACAATGAATAGTTTTCCGGTTTTGATAAAGTCCAATAACGCGTCAGGCGCCGGAATCATTTTTTATAATAACCTCTAGCGCAATAAGAGCCCGCGCTGCACGCTCCAGGGATACCCGCTTACTACCGGTTTTCCTGCTTTAATGTAAACGTCAATTTCTGTCCGCATGCCGAAATTCTCAAAATAGATCCCAGGCTCAAGGGAGAAACAGGAGCCCTCCAGAATCAGCCGGTCATCGGGGAATTCAACGGAATCCATGTTAACCCCTGAACCGTGGAGTTCCGTATCAATGCCGTGCCCGGTCCGATGCTTCAGGGCCTGCTCATAACCCAGGCCGATAAGAGCTTCCCGGGTTTTCCTGTCTACCCGGGCCCCTGTAAGCCCCTTGGACGCAGCCAGTTCTTTTTCAATAAAGGCCAACGCCTTGTCCCTGGCGCCCAGAAGATCGGCAAAAGCCTTTTCATATTCATCTCCGGGCGTTTCCGCATAAACCCCTACCCAGGAAATATCCGCCCAAATCGCGCCGGGCTTTTTTTCCTTTGCCCAGAGATCAAACTGGATCACATCTCCTTTTTGGAATTCGGCGCCCAGGCCGGAAAAATCATAGTGGGGGTTGCCCGCGTTGGCCCCTGCGGCGACGATAGGCGTATGACCGGGATCCAGGCCGCGGTTTTCCATCTCTGTCAGCATCATGCTCCGGATATCCCCTTCGCAAAGGCTCCCGGAACGGCTGTTTTTTACCAGCTTCCAGGCGCGATCCACAATTTCATAAAGATGAACCGCCGCCTTCTCGTGGGAATCGATACCCCTGCTGTCCAGTATCCCCCGGAAACGCTGTATCAGCGCCCCTGCTGAAACCAGGCTGAGCCCCGCTTTTTCCAGAACCGCCGCGGTCCCTGCATCAAGAAAGGAAATAGCGGCGATATATTCCGATGACTGTACTCCCCAGGACTTTCCCGCCAAAGGCTTCAGGGCCGCCAAAAGCCCGTCCCTGCTGCGGTAGAACGTTTTTTCCCCAGGCAGATGTTCCAGGGCCGCAGGCTCCACGGCGTGAAGGATTTTCCACGGAGAACCCCTGGAAGGAACAGCGTAAATCCACAGCCGGGTATTGGACATATCCTGCGGGACGCCGAGAATTTCGTCAGATATCCTGTCGCGGTGGCGGAAATTACAAAAAAGCCATCCGTCAAGGCTTTCACTGCGGATGGCTTCCTGGAGAGGTTCCAGTTCGGAAAAAGGCATCAGAATTCCAGCCGTATGTCTTCTATACCCTCAAAATACTCGTCAAGGTTGATATTGAGGGGTACTACGCCCCAGCTTTCATGGGCCCGTTCCCGACGCACATAGAGACGCACATGGCTGAATTCCCCGGACTTGTAATACACCGTAAGGGTAGGCCAAGCCTTTCCTGATCCCAGGGTTATCTGGTCCGCTTTTCCCGTGGGATCGGTAAACCATTCCAGGGGGAGATAGGTCCGGGCCATCTGATTGGTCCCTTTCCGGTAGAGGATCACGTACCCGCCCTTGTATGAATAAA
This sequence comes from Treponema sp., assembly GCA_031269405.1. The sequence continues at coordinate 3,624 of JAISZE010000153.1, forward strand.
TCTTTTCGATTGGGACGCTTACATAGTAGAAATCCGATTCATTGCGCAGAGACCGGCTGTCCTGGGCAAAAATCGCCCAGCCTGTACCCATCATAAGGCCCAGCAGGACCACTAAAACCGCTCTTTTCATCTCATCCTCCTTGAATGTTCATTGGCAAAGCCTCAATGCCCTGCCCGGTAAATCCCTAAAACCGCCTTTAATCATAAGTATCGGCGTTAATTCGCTTCCAGCCTTAACTATAATGCTTCCCGGCTCTCCGGGCAAGTGCTTTTTTCCGCCTTAGTCCCCCGTCCCGTTGATAGTCGCCAGCATTACGGCCTTAATGGTGTGTTTCCGGTTTTCCGCCTCGTCCCAGGCCCGGCTCCGGGGCCCGTCGATGACCTCAGCGGTAACTTCTTCGCCTTTTACCGCCGGCAGGCAGTGCAGGAAAATCGTCTCTTTTTTTCCGGTTCTGTCCATCAGAGCCTGGTTTACCTGATAGGGTTTGAGGAGTTTGACCCGTTCGGCTTTTTTGTCCTCTTCGCCCATTGACGCCCACACGTCGGTATACAGAGCGTCGGCGCCTTCTACTTCCCCAAGGCTGTCTGAAACCCGTATCGCAGCGCCTGAGGCAACCGCAAAAGGAGCGCAGGCGTCCAGCAGTTTCCTGCCGGGGTTCAGTGTTCCCGGGGTGATAACAGTAAAGTCGATCCCCAGTTTGGAACAGATCACCATGAGGGAACGGGCCACGTTGTTCCTGCCGTCTCCGATAAAACAGAGCTTTTTGCCCCTTGAATCGCCGAAATTTTCCTCCAGGGTCAAGATATCCGCCAGAGCCTGGGTGGGGTGGTAATCGTCCGTAAGGCCGTTGTAAACAGGCGCCCCTGAATACTTCGCCAGGGTTTCCGCTGTTGACTGTTTGAAACCCCGGAACTGGATAGCCGTGAACATCCGCCCCAGGACCCGGGCAGTGTCCTCAAGGGACTCTTTGACGCCTAAATGAATATCCTGGGCAGAAAGGAACACCGGGTGCCCCCCTTCTTCCCCAAAGGCGGTTTCAAAGGCGCAGCGGGTCCTGGTAGAACGTTTCTCGAAAAGCAGGGCCAGGGTTTTCCCGGTAAAACGGAGATGGATCTCCCCTTTCTGTTTCTGTTCTTTTACCAGCTTCGACAGGTCCAAAAGCCCCCGGATTTCTTCAGGCGAATAATCCAGCCAGGTCAGCAGGGACCGCCCCTTGAATTGTTCCAGACTCATACATACACCTCTTGTTGAAGAGGGTAACCGGTAAAGGGCGTTTCTGTCTATATTTCCAGTTTCAATACCCGTATCGCGTCATCGCGGCATATTTTCCTATGATCTTTCCAAAACATCCACCGCCGATTGTTTCCAAATCCGTAGTGTTTCTGTTGACAGGTTTGCGGCCCTGCGCGGTATGCCGGGTGAAACAGGAGAAACCACGGACGGCCCGGACAGAACGGACAGAAGAGGTAAGAGCGCTCTTTTATCCGTGCCGTCCGTGATGGTCCGCGGTAGGGCATGACTAAAGCCCCGGTATCAATCATACTATAAAAGAGGAGGGCCCTTCATGCCGGTTTTGAAAAACGTTTTAATCGGGTTGGCCTTTGGGCTTTTGTTCGCTTTGTTCTATATAACAGGTTCTATCCCCCTGGAAGACCAGGTCTACGATTTTTTCCTCCAGGGCAGGCCTGACAGGGAACGGATAGACAATGTGGTATTCCTTGATGTAGACGACGCGGCTATCGCCTACAACGGGGTCTACCCCTGGCCCAGGTCAATAATGGCCGACGGTTTTTTACGGCTCAAGGAATACGGGACCCCTTCGGTAATATTGGATATTGAGTTTATCGACAAAGGGCCCGCAGGGATAGATTCGGTCTATTTTGACCGGGACTTCCCCAGGGATTTTGAAAAAACCTTTGCCGGCATTAACTCGAATATTCTCGATCTTTTAGAGGCTATACGGAGCGGCAGGCTCAGCAGCGCCGAAGCGGCGGCGTACGAGGAAGAACTGCTTGCTCTTGTCCGGGCCGGAGGGGAGGATCTCTTTCAAAAAGCCTCGGGTATCGCCCGCGACAACGATGTGTATCTGGCCCAGGCTTCGGCTCTTTTCGGCCGTACCTGGGCCACCCTCAACCTCCAGTCCCTGGCCCTTACAGGGGAACAGGCCGAAAGGCGGCCTATGGCGGAAGAGCGGTTTTCATATCCCGTGGACGCCGCTCCAGGGGCGCAGGGCGGCGGTTTTGCGGACGTCCTTCCGGCGCTCCCTTCCTTTGCCCAATCAACAAGAGGGGCGGGGTTTACCAACGTGTTTATCGATCCCGACGGAGTCAGGCGGCGGATCTTTCTGGCCCAAAAAGTCCAGGATTGCTGGTATCTTCAGCTTGCCTTTGCGCCTCTTATGGAATACCTGGGGTATCCTGAAATCCGCCTCGAAAAACGGCGGCTCATTCTTAAAAACGCCGGGTTTCCCCTTTCAACAGGCAGTTCTCCGTCCCCTCCCCTCCCCTCACGGAGGGACATGGTAATCCCCCTGGATACCCAGGGCCGGATGATGCTGGACTGGCCCAAGACCGATTACAAGGACAGCTTTATCCATGTGTCTTTTGAGGAGTTTTCAAAGATCGAGGAACTGGAGTCCCTGATAGAACAGTACCTTGGGGCGCTGGAAACCGCGGACTTTGAGTTTTTTTCCAGTTTTGACGAAAGCCTCTCTGGAGCCTCGTCCGCCGTCTATCAGGGCAGCGAGGCTTTGCGGAAATCCCGGGAAGCCCTGGGCCGGGCCCTGGCGGAGTGTTCGGATGACGAATTCAAGCTCTGCCTTGCGCTGCGCGCCGAAGGCATGGCGTCGGCCCAATCCCTTTTGGAATACAAAATCCCGGAAAAAGTGTCGGCCCTGGCGGAAACCCTGGCCTGGGACTACCCGGAAGCCGCCGAAGGCATCCGTTCGGAAGCGGAGTATATCGCCAGGGTAACAGGATACCTCGGCATAGCGGTGGAACAGTATGCGGAACTCCAGGCCAAGCTGAAGGAGATTTTTACCGGTAAATTCTGCATCATAGGCCGGGCCGATACGGGGACCACCGATATTGGAGTAAACCCTTTCTACGGCGAATACGTCAACGTCGGCACCCACGCGGTAGTGCTGGATACGGTTTTGCGGGAATCCTTTATCACCCCCCTGGATCCCCTGTGGAGCGCCGCGCTGTGCCTTGTTCTTCCGATCTTCCTCATGCTGGCCCTGTACCGCCTGAAACCCGCCCCCAGGGCGGGCCTCGGCCTTGGAGGGGTAGTTCTTTTCGGAGCCGCCTGTTTTTTCCTGTTCCGGTACACAGGCGTCTTCGCCCGCCCCCTGGGGCCCGTCCTTTCCGCCGCCATAGCGGTCATAATCCGGGAACTGGTTTCCTACCTGGCTTCCGAAAAGGAAAAACAGTTTATTAACAAGGCCCTCTCAACCTATGTCTCCAAAGAAGTGGTGGACGAACTGGTGGCCAACCCCTCGCTTCTGCAGTTAGGCGGAAGCAAGCGGCAGATGAGCGCCCTTTTTACGGATATACAGGCTTTTTCAACAATCTCGGAACATCTTGACCCGGAACAACTGGTTAACCTCCTGAACCGCTACCTCACGGTTATGAGCGACATTATCATGGAAAACATGGGGACTATCGATAAATACGAAGGCGACGCAATCATCGCCTTTTTCGGCGCCCCTGTGTACCGGGAGGATCACGCCCCCCTGGCCTGCCGCAGCGCTGTTATGATGAAAAAGGCCGAAGCCGAATTGAACCGCGTCGTCATGGTGGACCGTTTAAGCCCGCTGCCTCTTTATACCCGTATAGGCATCAACACCGGGGAAATGGTAGTAGGCAACATGGGAACTTCCAGCAAAATGAACTATACTATAATGGGCAACGCTGTGAACCTGGCCGCCCGGCTTGAAGGGGTCAACAAGCAGTACCATACGGGGGGGATTCTGATAAGCGAATACACGAAGAACAGGATAGGGGATGAATTCATCTGCCGGAGCCTTGACATGGTCCGGGTGGTAGGCATCGACACGCCGGTGCGGCTCTACGAGCTTTTGGGCCTGCGGGACCGGGCCGGTGAACCGGACAACCTTGCCGCCTGGGAAAAAGCCCTGGTTCTGTACGAAAAACGGCATTTCCGGGAAGCCGGAAAGCTCTTTGCCTCTATAGCCACAAGGGATAAAACAGACGGCACAGCGCTGTTGTACACGGACAGGTGCCGGGAGTATATAGCCGCTCCGCCTCCTGATGATTGGGACGGGGTTACCAATTTAAGCCAAAAATAAGGGCCGGAAACCCGGTCCCTCAACTGTACGGAGTCCTGCATGCAGATTCACATGGAAAAACTAATAGTGGCTGTCGGCGAAGCCTTGGATATAGTCGAAGGGGAACTTCTTGGGGCGTCCACCAACCACGGGAAACGGGCCGCAATACTCTGCGCCGCTATGGGCAGGAGCCTGGGCCTGCCGGAAGAAGAGCTCAGGGTTTTGACCGCCGGGGCGCTGCTCCATGATAACGCCCTGACGGAATACATCATGGCCGAACGGCAGGGAAAGCGGCACGATCCCGCTATGAAGCTCCATTGCGAGTACGGCCAGCGCAACCTGGAAGCCCTGCTCCCCGGACCGGCGTCAAGCGGCGTTATCGCGTACCACCATGAACGGGCCGACGGGAACGGCCCCTTCGGAATGAAAGAAGGCGCTATCCCGGCGGCGGCTGAACTTATCGCCATCGCCGATTCCCTTGATGTCGCCAACCATTTTCAGACCGTCAAATTCTACGACCTGCCTGAAATACGGTCGGGCGTTTCCCAGCAGCCGGGGAAGCAGTTTTCCCGCAGGGCCGTAAAAGCCATGCTGTCGGTGCTGGACGACGATATGCTTCTGCTTCTCAGGGACGAATCTGTCAAAGATACTGCGGAACGCCTCCTTCCCCCGTGGCCGCTTGATATGGACAGCAGGGTCGTAAGGGACTTTGCGGAAATGGTGATCCGTATCATTGATTATAAATCGGCTTTTACCCGCAGGCACTCTTCGGGAATCGCGGAGAAGGCTTTTTTCATGGGGGAATACTACGGCCGGGATACAGACGAAAAGGCCGAACTGTATCTGGCCGCCGCGCTGCACGATCTGGGCAAACTCGCGGTCCCTGCGGCGATTCTGGAAAAGCAGGGAAGCCTTACGAACGGGGAATTCAAAACTATCAAGGAACACGCCTATCTTACCTGGAAGATGCTCAAGGATATTAAGGGTTTGGAGGATGTCTGCACCTGGGCTTCAAACCACCACGAGAAGCTGGACGGTTCAGGATACCCTTTTGGGAAAAAAGGCGGCGAACTGGATTTCAATTCCCGGCTCCTGGCATGCATCGACATTTACCAGGCCCTGAGCGAGGAACGGCCTTACCATCCTGAACGGAACCACCGGGAGACTATGGAGATTATGTATGATATGGCCGCAAAGGGCCTTATCGATCCGGGGATAAGCGCTGATATGGACAAGGCCTTTGGGGATTGAAGGGGGGATTTCCTCACCCGCGGGCCGCCGGGCCCTTAGGGCGCCAGCAGAGGGATAGTATCGGTCCAGGGCCCCATGAGGCCCCTCTTGGTCTGCCGGCAAGCGGCGCAGGCGCAGCCCTTCCCCCGGCGTCCGCCAGGCCCTCCTTTAGGATGACGGGGTTTTTCAGGCGGAAGTTGATCATAATCTTTGCTTCGGCCTTAAAATCGTCCATGGCTTCGTTTTTGGCTTTTTTTGTAAAGGTCTTGTTCCTTTCGGGCCCTGAAACCTGGATACAAAGGCCCATAAAGGCCCCGAAGGAGGTTTATAAAGCCGCGGCCTCCGCTGCGGGGATTTACCAGGCCTCGGCGTTTAGGGTGATTTTGGCGGTAAAATTGTCCCCCCAGACGGCCAATTCAGCGTCGGAGTCCGGTATTGTTTTGGTTTGGCACATAACGTTCCGGCTGTTTATGACATACGGAAGATTGCACGTTTCTCGTATTGCGGTTTCGTCCTGCCTCATCTAAATACTTGTTATATAAGGAATTAGCGTTGCTGGTTCAGCGGATTTATGC
>JAISZE010000074.1 GCA_031269405.1 Treponema sp.
TGGTAGCCTCGTCGTGGATTACCACCGCAGGGTTATGAGCGATGACCCGGACGAATAGGTATGGATTGTATGCGGGATCCAATACCCATGTTTTTACAGCAAAGGCCAGTATCAAAACCACCCCAAGGGGCGGGGTATTGGACCCGCCTGCGAATAAAAAGGGTGATCATGGTACCGGTCATTATCGAAAGGTCTTTGAGAAAGGGAGCCAGTACGGAATAGAAAAATTCATTGATAGTTTCAACATCCCCTGTAAGACGGGTAACGAGCCTGCCTACAGGCTGGCGCATGAACTGGGGGATAATTACCTGCACCGCGTCCACAGTCAGGAGGCAGAAAAAACCCCAGTGCGTAACGGAAACGCCTAAGATAAGGAAGAAGGGTTTTAAATTCCTGCAAGGAATTGTCAGCCATTTGAAATTTTCTTAAAACCCGCTTCATCCTGCTTTTTAATATCCAGTTCGAGTTTTGTTGTCCAGATATCCAGCTTTTTCTTCACCATATCGGCCCCGGTATTTTCCCCAAGGACCATGTGGAACCGCCTCAAGGCGGCAAGAAAATGAATGCCCATTTTGAAGTCGTCGATACGGTTAGTTGAAAGCTCGTATTTTTCCCGGTAACGGTTAGCCGCCTGCATAAGGAGCTTTTTTACCAGAAGAATATGGCGCATTGTGGGTTCGTAATTGGGAGAACGGGGATCCGTATTGGCCACAGCGGTTTTAAGGTCAAGGATATTCTTGACCGCCGCCGCATAACGGCCTTCAAGCTCCACAAAGGCCCACTTCCATTTCGTATTATCCCCGTAGGCGTTTTCCAGGAGCTGCAGGGCGAGGCCTAGTTTCCTTACCAAAAGGTGGCGCCGCCTGGGGTCCACCTGGGCAATAGCTCCCAGTTTTTCTTCATATTCAGAAAAAGGGGCGTCTACAAAGTTGCTTACAATTTCCTCAAGGTAGATCACCGCTTTGTAAAGGGATTTCCTGCCATCGTTCAGGGCTTCCTCGTTTCGCAGCTTCAGCATGGACTGGGAAACTCCCGAAAGGATGATATAATTCGACGCCAGGTTGATCATCTCCTCTACCAGAACCAGCCGCTTAAAGGCCGCCCCATCGGTTCCCTTTTTCAGCGCCGAAAGAACCGTCTCCTCACGCTTGAGATAAGACGCGATGGCGAGTTTGTAGGGTTTTATTTTCTCGAAATATTGATGACGATCTTCTGCGGAAATCTTCGCCATTATAAACTCCGTCCATATTGTGCCAGCAATTCATCCGCCTGAGCAAGAGCCGCAGCGCCTTCATCCCCTGCAAGCATACGGGCAATTTCCTGGCGCCGTTCTTCAGGCTTGAGGAGGCTAACTCCCGTAACAGTCCGGCTGCCTTTCTCTCCGGCCACTACTTTCTTTTCCACTTTAAGATGATTATCCGCCCTGACAGCAATACTGGCAAGATGGGTGACGCAGAAGATCTGCTTCAGCTTCCCGATTTGAGCCAGGTATTCCCCGATCGAAAGGGCGACTTCCCCTCCGATTCCTGTGTCGATTTCATCAAAAACCAGGGTTTCAGGAGCAGCATCGCCGCCTTCGGGAACGGATTCGGAAAGAACAGTTTTAATAGCCAGCATCACCCGTGAAAGCTCCCCGCCTGACGCGATTCTCGCCAGTTCCTTGAGGGGTTCGCCGGCGTTGGCGGAAATAAGAAATTCCACATCCTCAGCCCCCCAAGGGCCGCATACGAGGCTTGTGGGTTTTTCCCCTTCGTTCCGTTCAGCGGTTTTTGAGACCACTGCGGCCTGGAACCGGGCGTTAGGCATGCCCAGCCGGGACAGAATGGAACTGATTCCGGAGCCCAGGCGTTTAGCTCCGGCGTTCCGTTTGGCGCCTAACGAGGCGGCCCGGGCGGCAAGGTCTTTTTCAAGAGCGGCTATTTCCGACCTGAGCCTGTCTCTGTTCTCCCCGGCCCCTGCGAGGGCTTCTATCTCCGCTTCGGCTTCCCGCTTCCAGGCAAGGATGCTGTCTTCATCATTGGCAGAATCACGGGAACCTGAAGGATGGTATTTCTTTTTGAGCTTCTGTAGCAGCGCCAGGCGGTCTTCGACTTCTTCAAGCCTCTGGGGATCGTAGGTCAGGCTGTCCCGATAGGACCGGAATTCCCGTGCCAGATCCTCGGCTTCATAAAAAAGATCCTCCATGCGTTTGAGCACAGGCGCGAGGCTCCCGTCAATGGAAGCGGCGCTGTCCAGGCCGGCCCTGGCCCGCCGGGCCATGCTGAGGAGTGAAGCCTCGTCATCATAGAAAGCCAGAGCGGCGGCATTCACCTGCATGCTGAGCTTCTCAAAATCCCCAAGCCGCCCAGCCTCGGCTTCAAGCTCTTTTGTTTCCCCCTGCAGGGGATTGGCTTTGGCTATTTCGTCAACACCGTAACCCAATATCTCCAGCCGCGTATCCCTGTCCCGTTCCGAAGAGAGCGAAGCCTCCAGGGCTTTCCGCTTGTCCGCCAGTTCAAGGAAAACCCGGTTAAAAGCGGCGGCTTCCTCTTCAAGGCCCGCAAAACGATCCAGGTACTTCCGGTGAGTCTCTTTTCTGAGGAGGGTCTCGTGGGTGTGCTGGCCGTGGAGATCGAACAGAAAGGCCATAAACTCCGCCAAATCCGCCCGGGTAACCGGGACGTTCTGGATGTAAATAGAACTCCTTCCAGAAGATTTTACGCTCCGCCTGACCACAAGGCTCCCTTCGTCATCCTCAATATCCCTGCCCGAAAGCCAGCCCAGGGCATCGCTGTTCCCGGGATCCACAGTAAGCACCGCCGAAACACCGGCTTCATCGCAGTCTGAACGGATCACCTCAGTGTCCGCCTTGGCGCCGAGAAGAAAACTCAAGGATCCCACAATGATAGACTTCCCGGCGCCGGTTTCTCCGGTAAGAACGCTGAAACCATTTTCAAAGGAAAGGGAGAGGCTCTCGATGAGGGCGAAGTTCTGTACAGAAAGTTCCTTAAGCACGAGGCGCCTCCACAGGGGTTCCAGGCCATGAGAACTTGGTTTTAAGGGCCTGGTAAAACACGCTTCTGCCTGAGGCGATAAGGATACCCGGCTTGGGGGAACGAGAAATAAAAATCCGGTCCCCTGGTTCCAGAGGTTCCGTTACCTGGCCGTCCACAGTAAGAAGCACCCCGCTCCGCTGTTCCGCCTCAATCTCGATAAGAAGGGTTTCCCCTGCAGGGAGGACCATGGGCCTGTGGGAAAGGGTAAAAGGGCATATAGGGTTAAGAATCATCGCTTCCATCTCGGGATCCAAAAGGGGGCCTCCTGCTGCGGCGGAATAGGCTGTTGATCCTGTAGGAGTCGCCACGATAAGCCCGTCGGACCGGTACTGCCCCAGGTACATCAGCCCCTCCCCTTCTACGGGACCGATGGAAACACGGAGTCGTATTATCTTCGCAATTCCCGAAGCGGATACTACCGTATCATTAAGGCAGGTCCCCCGCAGCACTTCCCTGCCCTTTCTCTCAACTCTGGCTTCCAGCATGAATCTCTGTGAAAACCGCGCCTTTCCCCGGAGCCATTCATAAAAAATTGCCTTCCATTCTCCCGGATGCACCCCGGCGATAAAACCCAGGGTGCCCAAATTAATGGGAAACACCGGTACTCCCAGGGGAGCCATGGTCCTGGCGGCGTAAAGCACCGTGCCGTCGCCTCCAAGGCTAAAGGCTATATCGTAGCCTGATTCAACGCTGAAACCAGGTTTTTTTTCAAAAGAAAAAGAATCGACCGCAATGTTCTGTTTTTCAAGTTCCTCGGTGATTTCACCAGCCAGGACAGGGGCGTTTTCTTTTTTCGCATTGACAAACAAAATCGCCTTGGCCATTGCCGTTCTCCGCCTACGGAAGGGTTACGATGAGTTTAGAGACCTTCTCTGTCTCAGAGCCCGAAAGCCGCGGGTAAAGAGGAAAAAGAGCGGTCCGTAAAGAAAGGGAATACGCCTCAGGACACTGTTCCAGAAAAAAACCCTCCAGGGCCGCCAGGGTATTTTCAAAGGCGTTCTCCACAACAATATCCTTGCGTTTCGCATAAGCCTTCACATCTTTCATGCCTGTTTCCAAAATTAAGGGAAAAGCGTAATTATTATACTCGAAAGTATCACTTTGGACAAACCGTTTGTGCCTTGTCCGCATAGCTGCCTGGACATAAACCCCGGCGATCTCCCGGCGCTTATCCAGATTCTTCGCCGATTCTCGGAATTGGACCCCCCCCATAGCGGCGTTCATATCCGGCAGGCCGTATTCAGGAGGCAGCTCGCCCAGGTTCCTCAGCACCGAAGCGTCCCGGCGGTTCGCGGCGTACAGCAGGGCGCCGGAACCGGCAGTAAGCATATCCCGTTCTTCCAGTCCCATAATGGTAAAAACCCCGGCGTTCCCTGCAGGGACACCAGCGATCAAAGTCCCGAAACTCTGGGAACAATCTTCAATAACCGGCAGTCCCAGTTCCGCAATGGCAGACGTATCAGGGACGTAACCCAGGGTGTGGTGAAGGACTACCGCCCGCACGTCAAGGCCCTCAGGCCGGGATGCAAGGGCTTTTTCCACTGTTTCTCTGCCTATAACAGCGGAAGAAGGGAGAACGTCGCAGTAAAGGGGTACGAGCCGCAGATCTTCTATCACCCTGGCATAATACCTGGGCGACAGGGCGGAGACAATGACCCCCTTGCCGTCTTCAAGGCTAAGGGCTTTAAGGCCGATAAAAAGGGCTGTAGCCGGGCTCCGCAGAGCCATACAATAATCGAACCTGAGTTTTTCTCTGGCGATTTGAATAAGGAGCCTGGTCTGCTCCCCAGGGCCTATTTTATCTTCTACCAGGGCGGTCAAAACCGCATCCATCTCCTTCCGCCTGATAGTCGGGGAGTAGACTTCAATCTTCATGCGACAATACTCCTCGGGAAAAATATACCATGTTAATCAGGATTTTTAATCCCTACCGCCTTAATTCCGCGATTTTCTGCAGTTCTTTAGGATTAAAGAGGTCCCGTATGTCCAGGATAATGAGATAACCTTTTTCCTGACGCACTACTCCCTGGATATATTCAGCTCCAATACCGCTTACCATCTGGGGAGGGGGCTGAATTTCTTCTTTCTCAATGGTCACTACACGGGAAACACGGTCGATGATGACCCCCAGTTTCATTCCGTCAATATCGAGGATTATGAAACCGGACAAAAGTTCATCTTCTTCTGAAACGGCGGTCTTTTTCAGATGAAACCGCTTATGAAGGTTGATTATCGGAATTATCTCGCTGCGGAGGTTAAAAATACCCTCTACATAAACCGGGGCATTAGGAATAGCCCGGATCGCCTGAACCCGGACAATCTCCTTGACATCCATTATATTGATGCCGTACAGCTCTTCCCCGAGTTGAAAGGTAACCAATTGGTTTGAATCGGCCATAAAATACCCCTTGTTCCTAATTTACTATCAAACAAAGGTTTTTACAAGTAGGGATAGAGGTCCAGCGAAATAAAAAACAAAAAGCCTGGCGACGGCCTACTTTCCCGCCGTTTTGAACGGCAGTATCATCGGCGTGAGAGGGCTTGACTTCCGTGTTCGGAATGGGAACGGGTATAACACCTCC
>JAISZE010000129.1 GCA_031269405.1 Treponema sp.
CCCCCCCCCCCCTCAGAAACCTCCTCAACCGGAGACCTGAAGTATAAGGGCAGCATTGTCTTTTATGCCCAGGCCTATAACCCTGTCGAACCCACCGAGGCTAATCCTAACCCGCCCAAGGCCTTTAAAGAAGTAGCGGATAAATATCACGCTCTTCACCCAAACATCAACATAGAGTTCCTCCTTGACATTGGGCAAGGCCAGGCTTATGAGGCGTGGCTTATAACCAAGATGGCCGGGTCCCAGGCGCCTGATGTTTTCTGGTCCCCAGCCCGCGGGATTAACGCAGGCCAGCTTCCCGCCGGTTCCTATGTCCCCCTGACGCAGTACCTTCAGAGGCCGAATAAATATGTACCCGGCAATACAAAGTGGCTGGACCTCTTTAATGTGGGCTTTACCCAGCAAATCACCTCTCCTACCGGAGAGATCAATGTCATTGCCGCCGACTATGTCGCCACCCTGGTAATGTACAACAAGAGGATGTTTCGGGAAGCGGGCATCGACTTTGATATTAAAAACTGGTCCGACTACACGAAAGCCTGCGAACTGCTCAAGGCAAAAGGTTTCACCCCCTGGCAGTTCCCCTTCAAAAGCTGGACCGGCTGGATGACCCGGCTCTGGGATACCAATCTCTACATGAACGATTTCGCCAACCTGGCTGTTATCGGCGGTCCTGACGCGATTTCGATAAGCCCCCTTGAGACGGCTATCGGAGTCAAAAACGGGTATTTCACCTCTAAAGACCCGCGTTTTATAGGCTGGTGGCCTATCATGAAAGAGCATGTTGAAAAATACATGCCCAGAGACTCGGTCTCGGCGATTGTTGATTCAACAACTACTTTTAACTCATTTGTGAACGAACAAATCGCCATGTACTGGGACGGAAGCTGGGCTGACAACGACCTCAAAAAAGCAAGGGTTTCCTTCGAGTATGCGTCCTTCCCCTTCCCGCCGCCCGACAAGGCAACTATCGCGGCAGCTACGGATTACAACTCATCAGGCGCCGTAGGCGGTCCAGGCGCCGCCTTCCTATATGGGGTGTCAAGCAGGGGCGCCAACAGCACCATGACGGATGACAAGCTTGAGGCGGTCATCGACTGGCTCATGTACATCACCACGCCGGAAAACAACGAACTTGTGTGCAACGACCTGGGGTCTTTTGTGCCGACCATTAAAGGCGCAAAGCCCTCTCCCGCGAACGCCGGGGTCGCCTCTATTCTTGAAGTAGCGCCGAAAGTCATCATGGGAGGCTCCAACGGGGAATTAGGTTCCGATGCCGCGGACGGCTATACCAACGAACTGATGGCTTACCTTCAGGGCAACCAAACCCTCCAGCAGGCCGGCGCTAACCTCGACAGGCTGATGCAAACCGGCGCTGACATCATTATCGAACAGTCGGGCCAGGACATCAGCAGGTATCTCAAGAAATAGTATTTTTTTAAAAGTAAAGGGCCTGGAAACCGGGATTCCGGTTTCCAGGTTCCTTGGGGGGAAAGGCGGTACAATGAGCGCTAAACAAGTAAGTATCATCAAAGTGAAATATACAAAGTATCAACTAATGGCTGCAGCGGTATTTCTTTTACCTACTGCTGTCTGCGTACTGGGCTTCTGTTATTACCCGGCTTTGCGGGCAATAGCGGGCTCCTTTACTAAATGGAACGGCTTTACCAAACCGGTATTCGTCGGCTTTAAGAACTTCATCACTCTTTTTAGTGACAGGATTTTCCGTATATCGATACGAAACGTCCTTTACTGGAGCGCCGGTTCCCTTGTCATCGGGCTTACGTTCCCCCTTTTAGGCGCCGAGATGATCTTCCACCTTTCCAGTAAAAGAGCTCAATATATCTACAGGGTGTTATTTATCATCCCCATTGTCGTCCCTTCAATGGTAACCATTCTCATTTGGACATTCATTTATGAGCCTACCCTGGGACTTCTCAATACCCTTCTGGTGGATTTTTTCCATATAAACCGTGAGAGTATCCCTAATTGGCTGGGGTCTTCCCAATTTGTTATTCCTTCCCTCATGTTCATAGGTTTTCCATGGATGTCAGGGCTTAACCTTCTCATCTACTATTCAGGGCTCCAGGATATTTCCGGGGATGTTATCGAATATGCGTCCCTTGACGGGTGCACGGGGTTTAGCCGGATTCTCAAGATAGATCTTCCCCTTATCATGGGGCAGATCAGGCTTCTTCTCGTGCTGGGGATCATAGGGACCTTGCAGAACATCGCCCTTCCCCTGCTCATGACAAACGGCGGGCCGGGCTACGACTCTTACGTACCGGGACTCTATATGTACTACAAGGCCTTTCGTATTGGCGACTTCGGCCTGGCCTTTACAACCGCTACAACCATGTTTGTGGTTATCTTCGTCTTAACCCTCATCAGCCGTATAAAATTTACCAAGGAATAAGGGAGCAATTATGAAACGACAAGTACCTGCGGCAATCGTCTTGAATATTTTTCTGCTGTTCTTTCTCGTACTAACCCTCTATCCTTTGTTCTTCACGATAATTACCTCTTTTAAGGACAATGAGCAGTTTTACAAACATTTCTGGAATCTGCCAAGTCCGTGGCTCTTCGGCAACTATAAGGATGCGTTTACGACCATACTCCCTTATTTGGGAAACAGCCTCATTATCAGCGTCTTTAGCATAGTCCTGATTCTTTTGTTTTCTTCAATGTCCGCCTATGCGTTCGCACGGCTGCGCTTCCCCTTTAAGGAGAAGATATTCATGGGGCTCATTGCCCTGCTCATGATACCCGGCCTTCTGCAGCTAATCCCGCAGTACCTGATCCTGAAGTCCCTGGGGCTTCTCACTCCCCAGGGGCTCCGGCCCTACCTGGGCATTATGCTGGGCTATGTAGCCGGGCAGCAGGCTTTTTCGGTCTTTATCATCCGCGCCTTCTTTGAATCCCAGCCTGAAGATCTTTTTGACGCCGCCCGCATTGACGGCTGTAACGAGTATTATGCCTATATTAAGATCGCGCTGCCCCTTATCAAACCAGTGCTGGCAACTATTACCATCGTGGTTCTTTTAGGCGTCTGGAACGATTACCTGTGGCCTCTTATCGTAACCACCGATCCGAAGTATTATACAATCGCCTTGGGCCTGTTGAAGTACCAGGGTTCTCTGGGCAACGTAATCCAATACGGGCTCCGTTTCGCGGGTTACATGGTAGCGGCGCTTCCGCTCATGATCCTGTACCTTGCGCTGATGCGCTATTTTATTGAAGGACTTACGGCAGGCGCCATCAAAATGTAGGAGTTTTTTATGAACGCGAAATTCAAAATCGCTTTTATCGGTTGCGGCCGCATAGCCGGGCATCACGCGAAAGCCTGGCGGGAAGCTGGCAATGGAAAAGGAGAAATCACCGCCTGTGCTGATATTTCACAGGAAACTCTGGAATGGTGATAAAAACCGCTTCTTTCAAGCCCAAAGCCATAGTATGAAAGAGCTGTAAAACTTCTAATCCCGAGCCAAGGCACCTTGCGGGGATAAAATCTAGCCCCACTCCAGAAAGGGCGATTCTTCGGCGACTTTTTCGTCCATCTGCCTGAGGCGGCGGGAAAGATCCCGGGCAAGGTTCATAATGAGCATGGCAAAAACGGTAATATCCTTTTTGTAAATTTCGTGGAGGCCCTTGTTGGAGAGAGACATTACCTTAGTGGGGACTATGGCTTTAATGTTAGCCACAGAAGGCATAATATCCAGGACTTCCATTTCCCCGAACGTTTCGCCTTCGCCGAATTCGAACAGAATCCTCCCCCCTTTTATTACCACAACCCGGCCTTCCATGATGAAGCGGATCTTGTCGTTCCTGTCCCCTTCTACGATGACGCTGTTTCCGGCCTCGAAGGTCTCGTACTCCATCAGGGGCAGGATCTTCTCAATCTGTTCTTTCAAAAGGCCGCCGAAAAGGGAATACCGCTGAAGAGCTAAAGGATCTACCATTAAGGTAATTATGATCCCGGTTTCCATGAGAAGTCAAGTAAAATTTTTCAAATATTCACTTATCAATTCCATGAAAGAAGGGCCGTATTTTTCCAGCTTAACGGCGCCAACCCCTGACACCGCGGAGAAAGCCCCGGGATGTACCGGCTTCTTCCGGCACATGTCGCGAAGAGAAGCGTCTGAAAAAACAATATAAGCCGGGACCCCGGCATCAAGGGCCAGACGCTTCCGCAGCCCCTTAAGCCTGGCGAAAAGGGCCTCGTCAAAAAGGGCCGGGTCCGGTTCCGCAGCCCCGCCTGCCGCAGAGACCCCTTCTGTTCCGGCGCTTTTTACGGCTGAAGCCGGGAGGGTTTCTTTAGGGAGCATCATAAAGAGGGGGCCCTTCTCTTTGAGGAATTCCGCGGCCTTTGTTCCCAGTTCCACAACAGGGTATTCGCCTAGGGTCTGAAACAAATAGTCTTCCACTATCAGGTAATCCATAATGATCCTGATACGGTGAACCTTTTCCCCTGCCATGATCCCCCAGGTGCTAAGAGTATCAAGGCCGGAATTTTTTATCTTTTCACCCATACCGCCCCGGAGTATGTCGATAATCATGGTTTTGCCGAAACTCCGGCCCCGCTGCTTCAGCCTGAATACACAGGAGATAATCTTCCGCGCTTCAAGGCTGATATCGGTTTCTTCGTATTTGGTAAGGCAGTTGGAACAGTTGCCGCAGTAATCAGGCGGGTTTTCCCCGAAATACTCAAGAAACCTCCGGCGCAGGCAGTCGGATCCTGTTGCGTAGTAGGTCATCTGCCTGAGAAGTTCCCTGTTGTGTTCCGTAAGGCCCTGCAAAGACCCGCCGTCGTCCTCATCCCTGTGGGTAATTAAATACTCGTTGATCCGCACGTCCTGGCCGCTGTAAAGGAGTATACAATCCGCAGGGGCCCCGTCACGTCCGGCCCTTCCGGCTTCCTGGTAGTAGCTCTCGATGTTCTTGGGCATATTATAATGAATCACAAAAGATACATTGGACTTATCAATGCCCATGCCAAAGGCGTTTGTCCCGACCATGATGTTTTTGCGTTCATAAAGAAAATCGTCCTGGTTCCGCCGCCGTTCGTCGTCGTCCAGCCCGGCGTGATAGCGGGTCGCCTCAAAGCCCCTGCGGGTGAGGAGCTCGTATATTTCTTCAACAGCTTTCCTGGTAGCGCAGTAGATAATGCCGCTTTTATCCTTCCTGGTTTTGAGGCAGTCCAGGAGGGCTTCTTTTTTGTCCTGCGGTTTTTGGACTTCAAAATAGAGGTTAGGCCGGTCAAAGCCGGTAGTGATGGCAAAGTGATCCCGGCGCTGGTTGTTCTCAGCTTCGGGACCCGCAGCGCCAAGGCCGAGGAGGCGGACTATATCTTGCCGCACCTTAGGGGTAGCGGTGGCCGTGAACGCCGCGGTTACAGGCCGGGGGCTGATGGCGGCGATGAATTCCGCGATATCAAGGTAGCCGGGCCTGAACTCGTGGCCCCACTGGGATACGCAGTGGGCTTCGTCCACCACTACCAGGGGTATGCCGGAACTGCCGGAAATCCTGGCGGCCTCTCTCTTGCTCAGGCGTTCGGGCGCCAGGTAGAGCAGCTTCAGCTCCCCCTCAAGGAGCAGGGCCATGGTTCTGCTGTACTCAGCAGGAGTCTGGGAACTGTTGAGAAAAGCCGCAGGGACGCCTGAATCCGTAAGACCCTCAACCTGATCCTTCATCAACGAAATGAGAGGCGAAACAACCACCGTAAGCCCCGGGAGCATAAGCGCGGGGATCTGGTAGCACAGGGATTTCCCGGCACCTGTGGGCATTACCGCCAGGACATCTTCCCCCCTGAGGACGGCGTCGATTGCTTCCTCCTGGCCCGGGCGGAAAGCGGTATACCCGAAGTAATCTTTCAGAACCTGATATTTGCCGTTATACATTGAACTTGAAAAACATCACGTCCCCGTCCTGGACGATGTATTCCTTCCCTTCAACGCGGTATTTGCCGGCTTCCTTGATTTTTGCCTCAGCGCCGTACGTAAGGAGGTCGCCGTAGGAATAAACCTCAGCCTTGATAAAGCCTTTTTCAAAATCCGTGTGGATAACCCCGGCGGCTTTGGGCGCCGGGTCCCCGGCGTGGATAGTCCAGGCGCGACATTCGTCGGCCCCGGCGGTAAAGAAAGTTCTGAGACCCAGGAGCCGGTAGGCCGCATGGATCAGCGCTGAAAGCCCCGGTTCCTTGAGGCCCAGCTCTTCCAGGAAAGCGGTTTTTTCCTCCGGATCGCTAATAGCCCCCAGTTCGGCTTCAAATTTCCCGCAAATCGCCACCATAGCGGAATTTTCCGCTTCCGCCCGTTTTCTCACTACTTCCGCATACCCCCCGCCCTGTCCCTTGAGGGCGATTTCCTTCATCCCTGCTTCGTCAAGATTGCAGACATAAAGCTGGGGCTTTGCGGTGATAAAATGGCAGTCGTAAACAGCGGCTTTTTCATCCTCAGACAAAGCAACAGAACGCACGGGCTTTCCGTTTTCCAGGGCAGGGCCGATTTTGTCCAAAGCCTGAAGGACAGTTTCGGCCAATTTCTGTTCGGGCTTGGCCTGGACCTTGAGGCTCCGTTCCGCCCGCTCCCGGCGCTTCTGCAGGGTATCGAGGTCCGCCAGGGCCAGTTCAATATTAATGACTTCCATGTCCGATTCGGGATCGACCTTATTGTTTACATGGATGATATCAGGATCATCGAAACAGCGGACCACATGGGCTATAACCCCCACTTCCCGGATATGGGAAAGAAACTGGTTCCCCAGGCCCTCGCCTTTGGAAGCCCCCTTAACCAGGCCGGCGATATCCACAAATTCCACGCTGGCCGGGATGGTCCGCTTGGGTTTGAAAAGTTCCGCCAGTTTGGCAAGCCTGGCGTCTGGAACATCCGCGATACCGAGGTTGGGATCGATAGTGCAAAAGGGATAATTAGCCGCTTCCGCAGGGGCGGAACTTAGGGCCGAAAAAATGGTCGATTTCCCCACATTGGGAAGTCCTACTATACCGCAGTTTAGAGCCATGCCCTTAGTATAGTAAGAAAGTGATTCTATTGTAACCGCTCTGTACGGGTGTATACTTTTTTTAACATCAGAGAGCCTGCTTTGGGGTACGTTTAACTGATTACGATAGGGAAAATGTCTGTTTTTTTTATTTTTTTTGTTTTTTTACTTGACAGAATAAAAAAAAGGGTATACGATACTATATAGTTATGAAACGTCAACAAGTTGAGGATTGGGGATTGACGTTTTGGGTGTTTTTCCAGCCCGACTGTATGTTTTTTTATACGGTTTGCTTGAATTCACGCCAAACGAAAGGGAAAATTCACCGGTTCTTTTTTAACTTGCCGGCATTGTATGTTTATGTATTTATAGATGAAAAGGAGGGCGCTCAATGTTGTATAGGCGTATTACTTTCTCCGTTATAATATCA
>JAISZE010000091.1 GCA_031269405.1 Treponema sp.
CCGTCTTCCCCCGGCGCCGGCGCATTCAGGGAAATGGGCCCAAAGATAATCCGCCTCGTCAAGCAGCGTTTCAATTTCTTCAGGCCCCGGTTGAACCTTCCCGGTCAGGAAGTCCCGGAGTCTGAGCAGCGCGGCGGCCTCTTTTTCAATAAACGCCGCAAGCCTGTTTTTTACACCTTCCCTGTCCCTGCCAAGTCCTCCTGGCCTTTTTTCCCTGGCCTTTCCCCCGGGCCCTTTTTCCCAATGTATCTCCTGTGCCAGAACGCCGCAGGCTTCTTCGGGAGACAGGATTCTTACTCCCAGGGAAAGTCCCGGCCCGGCTATGTCGTAGATCCTGGAACTGGCGCCAAATTCCTGCTCAAAGAGATCCCTGTACCTGCGCATAGCCGGATCGCTCAGCACAGAAAGCCCTGTTTTGGACACCGCCCGGAAGACCCCGGTACGGTAAGCTGCCGCGGCGTTGATAAGTGAATTGAAACGGCAGCACTTTATAAGCCTGGTCCTGTGCCCCGGTGTGGATCGGGCATGGTAGCTGTCAAGGGTGAAGGAGAAATCCAGGCCTCCTGCGATGACAGGGCCTGAGCTGAGGTTCATAGCCAGTTCCGCCGCGGTAAGCCCCACGGAACCCAGGGGGCTTAGGCGCGAAGGGAGAAGCCTTTCCTTTTCCAGCCTTGTGAAGAAGCGTAGTTTTGTCCAGGGAATCATGAAGAGGCTCGTTTGCCCGCCTAAAACCCTGGTTGACGCAGGAAGGCACGAGAGGTCCAGGGCGGATGGAATCCCCCAGTCCCTGGCGCCTGAAAAATCCCCCAGGTTCCAGTGCTGGCTTTCCAGGATGACCGCAAGATCCGGCCTTATGCCCCGTTCCCTGACGCAGGGTATACAGGTATCGGCGCAGAGTATCCTGAAGGGCCGGCTTTGGGGATCCCCCAGGTTGGGGCCGAATTTTCTTTCAAGCGCCTCCAGGACCCCGTCGAGGGACGGTCCGGCGCCAAGTACCAGGACCGGATCTGCGCCGAAATCCAGAGCCCCTATATCGCCGGCCCCTGGGAGCAGAGCGAGATTCCTTACGGTATTCCGGGCATAAAGCCTGCCGAGTTTGATAAGCGTCATGGCGTTGCCCCAGCTCGTTGCCAGGTCCCTGCGCAGATGATCCGCCAGGCTTTCGTAGAGTTCAGGAAAGAGCTGCCAGCCCCCGGTAAGGCGCAGAACTTCAACCCTGCGGAATCTCCCCCCCCCCTCCCAGGTTTTTCTGACAAAAGCGCACAGGGCGGCTTCGGAACCTGCGCCGGTCTTTACCAAGCTGATGGGCTTTAATTCCCCGGAGAGGAGTTTTTCTCCTTCCAGGAGTCCGGCCATGTTCTTTGCTGAGAGATCAAACAACTGCCCGTCCGCTTCGGCGCAGAGTATTGCCGAATGTTTCCCCAGTTTTTTCAAAATACGATCCAGGCCGTAGCCGTAAAGCGGTGAAGGGCAGAAATAAAGGGTTCCGTCCCTGATCGGGACTTCCTCTGCCAGCCGTTCAGCCTGGCTTATGGGATCGATACGGGAGAGAAGGGTTTTTCCGAGATAGTACACCGAAAAGCCCCGGTTGGCAGGAAACTCCCGGGGCGATTCAGAGGGATTAATCGGTGTTCCAGATATACTGGAAGACATCCCAGAACCTGTCGTCCAGTTTGCCGCTGTTTATAAAATGGGAATTGATAGTCTGCTCTGCGGAACTGGTCAGCCAGTAAGGAAAATACATCTCGATGAAGCCGGAATCTTCTGAATCCTGTACTGTTTCTTCCAGGGGGTAGAGAACTACCACATAATCCCCTAAAACTACCGGTTCCGAAGGGCTATTGAGAGGAGTGGAAAACCCTATGGTCCAGAAATTCTCATTAGTCGCTGCGGAACTTAATTCCGGAATGTCCGAGGGCGCCGAAGGGAAAAGCGCGGCGCTGCCGTAGTTAACCGGCAGGGGGCCGAAACTCTTCTTTTCCATAACCCTGTTGGCTGCTGCGGAATCAAATCCGTCTTCCTTCACCTCTGCGATAAATTTCCGGGCTTCCAAAAGGAGCCAGTCTTCGGCGCGGCCCCGTTCATAACCCATCAGGTAGCTGCGGATTTTGGCCATCAGGGCGGCGTCGCCGGTGTCGGCCTGGCGCGGTTCTTCTTCGGCCCTGAAGAAGGCCCAGGTGTTTTCCGAAAGCTGGATCACGTCACTGAAGCTTCCTTTAGCCAGATTGATGATCCCTTCCCTGACGGATTCATCAGCGATATCCGAAATCAGCTCGTAAGCCATGCGTATGCCCATATCCCCGCCGTTTTCGGCGAGAGCGTCCTGGGAATTGGCCCTCGCGGCGTCTTCAAAGGTCGTAGTCCCGTCCTGGATGGAAGCCAGAATCTGCCTGGCTTCCCGCTCGCCTGAAGTAACGCTGATCCACGAGAGGTGGGTAACCCTGAACAGCCTGGGGTTGGCCTGCACATACGCGGCGATTTCGGAATCAGGATAGGAACTGATAGGGAAAGAGACGAAATCGAAACGCCGCTCCGGCGAGGCCATGGAACTGACAAAAGCGGCTTCCTGTGAGGGGCTTTTCAACCCCGTTATATCCGAAAGGTAAAGCTGCGCGGTGATGCTGTCCTGGACCTGCCGCCAGAGGGCCAGCTTGCTGGTATTGTCCATCTGCCGGTATTTGGCAGCAGAAAACCGGCCGTTTTCCTGAAACTGAGGGAGCATGGCTACTTCCCGGTTAACCACGTCCTCCGGGGGGCTATAACCGGCCCGCTTCATTTCATCAAGCATCCCGGCCTGGATCGCCGCCATTTCAAAAGCCTGCCGCCAAATTTGGTATACAGCGAACTGATAGTTGCTTTCGTCCAGATTGGACTGATATTGCTGGGCCAGGCTCCTCTGGACTTCCCAAAAGTAATTCCCCTGAACGTAAGAAATAGGAATTTTATTGTAGAAACCGAATGTCAGGTCTATGGCCCCTTGGGTCTCGGGTACAATAGCGGGTACGAACACGAAAGCTACAATCACTATCACCAGAATCACGATGGTCCCGATGAAAATAAACGGATTAGCCTTAAACCGCCGGATAAATTCGTTTTTTAAGGAAGAATCATCCTGCTTTTCCGGCAGTTTTTTCTCTTTGGATGCCATAAAACACTCCCAAGTATTATGCGATAGAAAAATAGGATACCAGTTTTAGGCAAAACCGTCAATTAAGTAGTTCCCTTTCCCGGTTCGTTACGGCGCAGGAACTACTTGTATTTTTTTTCAAAAAATAGGATAATATTATAAATGAAGCTTTTTTCAAAATAACGAGGAAGTAATGAGGAAATAATATGAAAAGGTCTTCTGTTTTGCTGGTGTTTCTGACCGCACTTACAGCTTGTTCCAACCCCTTGTTGAAGTGGATAAATACGCCTGAAACCGCCCAGGAGGCCCACGGAGCCTCTGCCAAGGCGATAACGAGTTTTTCATTTGGTTACGGTATCCAGAAAGAAACGGACGAAATCAGAGCCGGTTCTCCCAGGGTGGACGGGACTATTCCTATTACCGTGGTTTTGCCTGCAGGCTCCAATCCGGCCCAGCTTCCTGCTCCTAAGATAACGTTTATAGGCAGTTCCATAAGTCCCCCGCTGAGGGAGAAGAAGGACTTTACAAGCCCCCAGACATATACGGTCTACGCCGAAGACGGGAGCAGTCAGAAATATGAAATAGAGGTTCTGATAAAGGACAGCCCGCCTCCGGCCATCAAATGGTTTGACCTTGAGCTTCCCTCAGGCGGCGTTATGGCCGAAGGGGTCGTTACCGAAGGTTCCGCTGGGCAGCCGGGCAGCATTGATATCCGCGTACCCAGCCATACAAACCTGGCGGTCTCCTTTAGCGCTAAAATACTCCAGACCGGAACCTTGAGCGGAGCTGGCGTAACCAGGCCCGGGGACACAGCCCAAACCATTGTTTTTTCCCCA
>JAISZE010000126.1 GCA_031269405.1 Treponema sp.
AGCCCGGAAGCCCGGAAGCCCGGAAGCGTGTTCTATAGCATTTTTTACACCGCCGTCCCTGGCGGCTGCCAACGGTACAAGCATGGTTTTATTGTAGTATCTTCGGAAAATTTGTACAATCCCCCGTATGGTCTCAGGTAAAAATCTGACCAGGGAAAAACTTACCCTGTATCCGGTGGAACCGGCCTAAATGTAGTGCTCAATCTGTTTGTCTTCCTGAAAACCGCTGGCCCTGGCAATGGCGAAACTGGCAAAGGAGGCGATCATCACGTCCAGGAACGTTCCCACGGCGATGAGGTAGAACGCCAGGGGTTTGAGGATGAGGTAGCCAGCTTCGAAACCCCGGCCATAGCCCAGGCAGAGCACCGCCAGAGCGGTGTAGGCCCCGTCGCCGGGGTGCCGGGCCAGGAGGAAGGAGATAAGGAAAGCCCTGCCGCCTATGGCAAAAATATCCCCAGGCGTTATTCCCAGGCTGGAATAGGACTTGATGATTACGATAAAAGCCGCCGCAGCCACCATGGCGCTTCCAGCCCTGCTGAAAATACTAAAAAGGGTAACTGTTACCGCGTTGGAACGCCGCCTGCAGCCCGCGTTTTCCTTGACATGCCGCAGGATAACCGGCAGGGAAAAGTTGATGTCCCCGGAAAAGAACGCTGCCAGGGCCTGCCCCAGAGAACCGTAGAGCACCGCCCAGGGGTTGCATTTCGGTTTGAGGAAGTAAAGGAAAAGGGGCAGTATCCCGAAACCTAGAACCACGCTGAAAATCCCCAGCAGCAGAATGAGATCCCTGAATACATCGGCCTTGAGCACCGTGTGGAACCGCACCGCCCAGTAAGCGGCCAAAGCAATCATCATAAAGCCCAGAATCTCAGAAAAGAACGAAACGATGTGGTAGAAAATCCGGGAAAAGGAGTCGATAAGGGCGATTACCGGCTTGGTATAGTTGCGATCATAAGAAAGCCCCATGCCCAGGAAAAAAGCGAAGATATACACCGGCAGGAGGTAGATGCCGTCATTGAGCAGCGCGGCGAACATGTTGGAAGGAAAAAGCTCCAGTATGTTGTCCGCCGTATTCAGGGAGACCGCCTCAAGCTGTTCCTCAATAAGGATGGGAATACGTGCGGGAGGAAAAAAGAGGGTTGCCAGAATCCCGGCAGTAACAACAAAAACCGAACACGCGATAATCACCAGGAAGGACCGGAATACTACAGGCCAAAACTGCCCGTCCTGGCGCAGTTCGTAGATAGCGATAGTCAGGGAAAATACCAGAATCGGTACCGCCCCGTAACGCCCGATGCGGATAGCCAGCCCCTCCAGCCAGGCCAGGCCCTTGAGGATAGTCTGATTATCTGTAGGCAAAAAGATCCCGATAAGGATACCTAATAATGCGCCAATTAAAAGTTTCAGCCAAACTTTCATTTAAATAGCTTACTTAAAAGGGAAAGTTCGTTCAAGCGCCTGTTTTAAGAACAAAACTTATAGTAAGCTTTATTATATGCTTGAAAGAACGTTTGTCATGCTGAAGCCAGGGGTGCTGCAGCGGCGCCTTGCAGGAGAGGTATTGAACCGTTTTGAACGGAAGGGTTTGAAAATTATAGCCCTTAAACTGCTGCGGATGGATCGGAACATGGCGGAAGCCCATTACGCCGGGCACAAAGGAAAAGATTTTTACGATAAATTGGTGGAATATACCCTTTCGGGACCGGTAATCGCCATGATTCTCGAAGGCGAAGAAGCTATAGGCGTGGTACGGCGGCTTACGGGGTCTACGGCCCTTGATTCCGCCCAGCCCGGCACCATACGGGGGGATTACGCCGCCAGAACGCGGCTTAATATCGTCCACGCTTCGGATTCTCCCGGCAGCGCCGAACGGGAGATGGGCCTGTTTTTTACGCCCCAGGAGCTTTGCGAATGGGATGACGGAAACCGGGAGTGGTTTTAAGCCCCCCCTGTGTAGACAGCCGGGTAGTTGTGTTCTTGAGCTAACCCGGACATTCAGGGTAAACTGCCTCTATGTTTGACAAGCTCACCCAAAAAATCACCGACGCCTTCAGGTTCGTGTCCGGGAAGTCCGTCATTACCGAAAAAAATATCGATGACGCCGTAGAAGCTATCAAGCTGGCGCTTCTGGAGGCGGATGTTAATCTCCGGGTGGTGCGGCGTTTCGTCAACTCCACTATCGAGGAAGCTAAAGGGGAAAAAGTCCTGCGGTCCGTTGATCCCGGGCAGCAGTTTATCAAAATCGTCCACGACAAGCTCGCGTCCTTTCTGGGCGATACCGGAGGGGCTTCCCAGGAGCTTCATTTAAAGGGGCCCGATACCCTTTCGGCTATACTGCTGCTGGGCCTCCAGGGTTCCGGGAAAACCACTTCTTCAGCAAAACTGGCCCTGAGGCTCAGGAAAGAAGGGCGTAGACCTCTGCTGGTGGCCTGCGATCTCATACGGCCCGCGGCGATGGAACAGCTTTCGGTTCTGGGGAAACAGATCGATGTGCCTGTTTATAAGGAAGAAAACGCTTCGGATCCGGTCAAAGTATACCGGAACAGTTTTGAGTGGGCCAAAAAAAACCTTGTAGACACCCTCATTATCGATACAACAGGACGGCTCCAGATTGACGAACCCATGATGGAGGAGCTTTCCAGGCTCAGGGAAGCGTCTAAGCCCGATGAACTGCTTCTGGTGGCAGACGCCATGACCGGCCAGTCGGCGGTGGATATTGCCAGGACTTTTGATGAAAAAATAGGCCTTACCGGGGTCATTCTTACCAAATTCGACTCCGATACCCGAGGGGGGGCCGCTCTTTCCCTGAAAACCATTACCGGCAAGCCCCTCAAATTTGTAGCAATAGGGGAAAAACCTGAAGATTTCGAGCCTTTCTACCCCGACCGTTTTGCGGGCCGTATTCTGGGCATGGGGGACGTGGTTTCCCTGGTAGAGAAAGCCCAGGAGGTAATCGATCAAAAAGAGGCCCTTGTTCTCCGTAAAAAGATGGAAAACGAGACCTTTACCCTGGAAGACTGGCTGGAACAGCTCAGATCGGTCAAGAAAATGGGTTCTCTCCAGTCCATGCTCAACCTTATCCCCGGTATGGCCGGCCAGGTGAGCGAGGAGGATATTGACAAAGCGGAACTAAAAACCCAGGAAGCCATCCTTTCGTCCATGACCCGGAAGGAAAGGGTCAACCACATCATGATAGGCCCTTCCAGGCGGGCCCGCATTGCCAGAGGCTCCGGGACCTCTGTGGCCGAAGTAGTTAGGCTGCTTAAAAAGTTTGATAAAATAAAGACAATGATGAAAAAGATGTCGAAAATGGGCAAAAATCCCGCCCAGTTTATGCAGCCTGGGGGAATGTTCCCCCGGTAGTTTTATACGGCGCAGCGCCGGGGCCGTTACACAGGCTAAAAAATATCAGCTTTTATGATTTTTTTAAAAATAATACATTTTTTTCAAAATTTTGTGGTATATTTCTTAATATGAGAGTATATTTATAGAACTATAGCCTGGTTTTTCCAAATAGACTTGGTTTGAGGCTGTACCGGCTAAAGGGGACATGGATGTGCAATAAAACGAGAACGCTGGTTTTTTGGGTAGTATGGATGGGGGTATCCGCATCTATCCTTTGGGCAGGGGGCCGGAAGGATAACGAATCCCATGAAGTGGATAATCCCGCTGGTTTCACCGAATCCATTGATATTGAGGGCAAACCTTCAGGGAAGTACAATTTTGTCCTGGAGGCCAAGGATAAAGGGGGGAATACCGCCTTTGCAGGGCCTGATAACATTTATATCGATCCCGCGTCGGATCTCCCGGGCGCGAGTATCACGAATCCCAGGGAAAACATGCATGTCCAGGGGCACCTGAACATCGTTGGGACCTGCGTGGACGATGACGGCGTGGGTTATGTAGACCTGGTTATCACCAGAGGCGCTGACGGCAAAGGGGAAGTGCTGGTTCAGGACCGGGCTGAAGGCGCCGAGTTCTGGTCTTACTTCCTTGACACATCGAATGAGGAAAAATGGCCTGACGGCGTTTATACCATAACCGCCTGGGGTACCGATATAAACGGCCTTTCGGGTATTTCCGAGAATTTCCCCCTAAAAGTGCGGAAGCAGCACCAGGTGTATTGGAATCTGGACCGCAGAAAGCCCGATACAGTCGTCACAAGCCACGAACTGGGCGCCCTGGTTTCGGGGAAAATCCGGGTAAAAGGTACTGTCTGGGACGGCAACGGCTTGGATACCCTTGCTTATTCCACAGACGACGGGAACCGCTATACCTACCTTTCGATGAAATATGATAAGAAAAACGATCTGTACAATTTTGATCTTGATATTGATACCAAAACGTTTACAGACGGCCCTGCGGTAATCTGGTTCCAGGCCCGGGACATGATGGGCACTTTGGGCGCTGCATCCCACCTGGTCTTTGTCGACAATACCGGCCCTGAGGTGCAGGTGGTTTATCCCGAAGCTGATGCGGCGGTGAACGGCATCTTTACGGTAGCCGGTTTAGCCCAGGACACGGTGGGTCTTAAATCTCTTAGCTGGAAACTGGGCAAAGACACCGGCGAATTCTCCCTGGTTACCGGGAATCCCTGGTGGATTAAGGAATTCGACATCCGGGGCCAGAAAACTAAAAGCCTCGACCTGGAGATACGGGCGGTAGACCTTTCGGGCAACGCAACGGTAACAAAGCGGAAGATCCTGGTGGATCAGGACGCGGATCTGCCCAGGATCACCCTGCAGGAACCTGCAGCGGGAACGGTTATTTCCACCCAGGGCATGAACCTTACAGGATTTGCCGGAGACGACGACGGGGCCGCCTCGATTTTCTACGCCATAGACGCAGGAGAGCCTGTGGAGATACCCTGTTCCGGCTATTTCCAGCTTGTTATTCCCGGTATTCCCGACGGCGTCCATAACCTGGACATCTGGGCCAGGGACATAACCGGAATTGAGGGTCCCAAAGTACAGGTAAAGGGCATCGTAGCCCCAGGCATCGTTCCTGAACCCCGGATTACTGAAGTGCGCTACGGATCGGGCAAGACCGCTTTAATAGAGGAATTCTACACCGGCAAGGAACTCAACCCCGAATCCGGGGCGGTCCTGAATCTCGCTGTAAACGCCGGGAGCGCCCTTTCTTCCCTGAGTTGGCAGTTCGGGAATCATGAGCCGGTTACTGCCGCCCTGAAAGGCGCCAAACCGGGGGCCTTCTATCAGGACATCAGCCTCCCGGCGGATATCGACTACGGCCTGGTAAAACTCCAAATCCGGGCGTCTGATGTTCATGGCCGCGAAGGGGTTTGGGACGAGTACCTGTATATTACGGATCTTTCCACCCCTAATCCCGATGAACTAGCCCAGGTACAGAGCAGGCCGTCTTCCGGGGCGGTACGGCTCGAAAGCCTCCGGGGCCAGCCCTGGCGGTCTGCGGCGGCTGTAGTCCTTCCCAGGGGTTCCAAGGAAGCTTTGCCCGTTACCGCCGCGGTTTCTTCAGACGTCCAAGTCGGTTCCGCGGTCTTTACCATAGGCGGCAGGACCGTTAAGGGATCCGCCAAAGCCTCCCCTGAGGGCGGCTGGCAGGTCAGCGCCGCTGTTCCCCAGGATCTTCCCGCAGGGCGCGTCACGGTAAGCCTTGACGTGGTTCTTAAAACAGGGGAATCCTACCAGGTTTCCGATGAGTTTTTCATTACAAGGCCCGCCGAAGACAGGCTGGTTAATACCGGCAGGGACTTCCAGTGGGTCAGGCCGGATACCAGTTTAGGCGGCGGCCGTATGCTCATTACCAGTTCCGGCGAACCGGTTACCGGCCTTTACAGCGGGCGGCCCCTTCAAAACGCCGAAATCGCGGGTTCAGGCGCGGAAAACCTGAGCGTCCGGCTGGATGAGTACGGCAGGGTAAGCCTCAGGGCAGGCGCCGAAGGCAGCTTTGGCCCCGTAACCCTGACCCTTACCGACAAAGACGGTTCGGTATACGAAACAGGCCAGTACCATTTCCTGGTGGATCTTGCTGATCCCGCCCTTGCGCTGGTAGAAGATCTGGAAGGCAAATGGGTGCAGAACAAGGTCCAGGTCAAGTTCAGCGCCAGTGACGCCAATGCCGTTAAGGCATTGGACTTCTCCACCAACCTGGGCGCTTCCTGGCAGCCCCTGCTGCAGAACGACGAGCTTGCCCAGGCGCAGCCCGGCGCGGAACTGGAACGGACCCTGGACATTTCTACTCTCCAGGACGGGGCGGTAAACGTGAACATCAGGGTTACCGACGAGGCCGGCAGGGCGGCGGTAAAGACCTTCTCTGTCCTCAAAGATACCCAAGCGCCGCAGCCGCAGCTTATTGTGCCGGTTTCCGGCGCGAGGGTTAACGGTACTATACGCATAGGTATCGCCCTCAAGGAAGGGGGCCGGCTTACTTCGGTCAGGTATGAACGTCCGGAGATTCAGGACGGCGAAGAGACTATACCGGCTGTTACCCGGGATATTTATTCCGGCCCTGATCCTGATACGGAAAGCGCCCCTTATACCTTTGTGGATGTGCTTATGGACTCTCAGGAAATGCCTCTGGCGGCGAACATGAGCTTCACTTTCGAGGACGCCTCGGGGAACAGATCATCCCTGAATACCTGGCCTTTCATCATAGACCAGCAAATGGACATCCCTGTGGCGCAGATAAGCCTGCCTCTGGAAAATGAAGTTATCACCACCGATTTTGTTATCACCGGCATCATGTACGATGATGATGCGGTAAAGCAGATTTACTGGAAAATCGACGACAGCGAGGAAAACATCCTTGAAGCCGAAAACGGTTATTCCATACCCATCGCCCTTTCCGGCATGACCGACAACGAGCATATCGTGACGGTAGTGGCGGAGGATATTTACGGCGTTAAAAGCGAGGCCGTAACACAGAACTTCCGCATATCCCTGGAAGAACCCAAGGCTCAGGTGATGCTCCCGTCTTTTGACGAGATCATCAAAGGCACGGTGCAGATCTCGGGCGTGGCGTCTGACAAGAACGATATTGCTCGCATCCAGGTTTCCCTGGACAACGGCAACACCTACAACGACGCCTACGGCGCCACCGAATGGCTCTATCAGTTTAATACTAAAATCCTCCAGGACGGGACCCATGTGGTCTTTGTCCGGGTATGGGACGGCTACAACATCAGCGCCCTTTATTCGAGCCTTATCAACGTGGACAACACTCCTCCTGAAGTTGTGCTTGACGCGCCTCTTGACGGGACCATGACGACCGGGCCTGTGTATATTACAGGCCGCGCCATCGACCTTATCCAGCTCGAAGACATCACCATAGAACTGCGGAGCCTTGACGGGAACCCGGTTTCCGAAGAAATGGCAACCCGTCATGCGGAACCTGCCTCTATCCTTATGGAGGAACTGAACCTTGCGTCTCTGCGGGACGGCCTTTATAACATCGAAGTATGGGCCGTCGACAAGGCCGAAAACGTAACCAGGGTTTCCCGGAACGTGGAACTGGCAAAAGATAACCAGCGGAATTTTGTCGATATACTCTACCCCCTTAACGGCGAGCATGTGCAGGGGACTTTTAACCTCTACGGCGCAGTAGGGGGCATCGACAAGGCCGCACAGGTAACCATTCTGGTTGACGGCAAAAACGCGGGCACCGAACCGGTTACCGAAGCCGGGTTCTACCGCTTCTCCCTGGGCAGCGAACACCTGAACGGCGGACTCAACCAGATCGTGGTGCGCAGCGACTTTGGCGGCAAGGAGACGGTGGATTCCGAAATCCGCAGTATCTATTACCGGCCTGACGGCGCCTGGGTAACCATCGACAGCCTCAACATGGGCGATTTCGCTTATGAACGGCCCTGGCTTACCGGAAGGGCGGGATATTCCCTTACCGCAGAGGACGAGGAAACCCTTGCGGACAAGAAGGCCGGCAAGGAACTCAAGGAGTTTATCAAGACCAAAGCCCTGAACTATATCGATCTTTCCTTTGATAACGGCAAGACCTTCTTCCCTGCTGATGAAAGCCGCGATAAGGAGTCGGACTGGCGTTACCGCCTTGAAACCGGCGAGATGGCCGAAGGCCTCCATTACCTTGTGGTCAGGGCCAATATGCTGGACGGCGAAACCGCCATTACCAGAACCTTGGTCCAGGTTGACAAGACCCCGCCGAAGATCCGCCTTGTGGCGCCCCAGGCCGGGGGCCGGTATAACCAGACACTGGAATACACCGCCCTGGCAAGCGACGATGTGGAGCTTAAAAGCCTTTCCTACCACCTGCGTAAAGGCGACAAGGCCCTCTACGCCGTGCCGGGCTTTATCCAGGGCCTCTACTTCGACTTTACCATACCGCCCTTTATCAAACAGATATGGAACAACGCGCCGAGTATTTTCGCAGGCGGCGCCACGTACATGGACTTCGGCGTGGGCCTCTCGTTCTTTGACGACAATGTGAAGGTACAGGCCCAGTACGGCTTTATGACCCAGGATCTTTACGAAGGCATAGGCGGCGTCGGGGATCTCCGCTACGGCGGCCATGTCCTGGGCTTCAAGCTCCTGGCTAATCTTTACACCCTGCCTTTCGGCAGTCTCGCCGGCCCTGACTGGGACTGGCTCTATGCGTCTTTCGCCCTTGGAGCCAACTTCTCCCTTTTCGACCTGGCCCATGAAGGCTACACCCAGAGCGGTAAATCCACCTGGATGAGCGCCGTCCTGGCACAGATCGAGTTTCCAAAGGTAACTATTCCCAAGCGGACCAAGCTGCGGACCTTCAGTCTCTTTACCGAAGGCCAGCTCTGGTTTGTGCCCACTGACGTTGACGCCGATGCTGTGGGCATTGATACGATCATTCCCCATGTAATAGTGGGACTGAGGATATACGTCTTTTAACGTATATGCGCCATTAGTTGAGTTTATAGAGGTTTTGTGGAGGTGTTTATGTTCGGGTCAGGGAAAATTCGCGTTCTGACGGCTGCTGCTGTTTGTATATTTTGTGTTTTTTCTGCGGCGTTTTTCAGTACTTGTAAGCAAACTGTCGGATTCGGGACGGAAATCGACTTTACGCCCCCGGTCTTGACCTTGGACCCCGGCCCAAACCCGCGGTATGTAACGAATGGCTATGTCCTGGAAGGAACCGTTACGGACAATATGGCGGTAACCGAGGTGATAATAACCGACGAATCGGATCCCGCCAGGTATGCTGACGGTAAATTCCCGGTTATCGCCAGGGCTGTCATTAACGGAAGCAGGTGGCGTACGGAACTCCATTTTACCTCCGGCGACAACGGTCGCAAGATCGCCGCGGTAATAACCGCCTATGACAGGATGAGGAACGCAGGGGAAAATTCCATACAAACCATAAACTTAATTGTTGATACCAGCCCCCCTGTGTTCTCCGGAGTCGAAATCGTGCGTTCCTCTACGTATGGAACCCTGGGATCTCTTGCGCCCGGGGCCGAACTCACAAATCTTGAACAGAGCGATCCTCTTGCAAATGACAGCGCCAATGTGGACCGGTACCAGAATGGGTGGTTCTATATCCGCGCCCATGTGTCCGAAATGGAAACCAATATTGGGCAGGAGGGCCGGGAAGTAGGCGGGGAAATCAAACAGATAGACATGGTTTATATGGATATCTATGACGCGGATCATGATACTGAAGATGAAGTACTGTTATCCGGTATTCCTCGCGATGAATCTATAGGAATGAAGTATACCCCTTACTGGCTTATCAAAACCGAAGATCTTATAACCGCAGGAAACGCTAAAGCTGCGGAGAACCCGGAATGGCTTGATTTCGAGGGCCAGAACTACCAGCAGCGCCTCGATGCAGGCCGGCGGCTGTACTTCCGGGTGAATTTGAAGGCCGTTGACCTGAGCGGGAACCCCGGCGAGCCTCCTCAGGAGAAGGTGGAGCAGCAGCTCTATTTCTGCATACTCCCAAGTGCGGATCTGCCCCGTGCCCAGACCGAAGGCCTGTTGCGCGATGAAAAAGGAAGCATCTACGTTTCCAAGGGCACCGATATTCCGGTAGAGGTTTACGATGACGACTATATAAGCGAAGGCTATGTGGCCATGATCAGCGTGGATCAACAGTGGGATGTTCCGGAATATTTTGGATGGTCCGAATGGCCAGACGGCATCTTTTATCCCCCTGAGTACAGAAAAGACAACGTGCCGGAGCCTGAAGATCTAATAACAGCGAAAAAAGACCGGCTTCTGGAGCTGCTTAGGCCGTCGGAAGAAAACCCCACCCCCGATCCTGTCTACGACTGGACGAATGCCAAAAACCCCGCAGACATAACCGGGCAAATAAAGGACCGTTACAAAGGCAAAACCCTCAGGGAGGACATGATCTTTGTCAAAACCGGCAATGAGGATTCGGACTATGGCGCTTACAAGCTTATTATGTTTGTGCAGGACACCAAGTCCGCGCCTCATACGGAGGACGCGGAAGCCGTGTGGACTAAAAACATCGCGGACATCTTTGTATCCGATGAAAACGCCCCGCTCATTGTCTTTGATACTGTCAAGGTAGAGGATGGGGGTAAGGGGAGCCCTGAAGAAAATACCTTCCCTGCCCTGGACGCGGACGGACGGTCTTTTACCCTCTATGGATATACGCTGGACGAAAACAGGCTGGGTTACGGCGGGGTAGACGTGGTCCGCATGGCCTGGATCCCCTACAATATCCCGGGCGGCGCTGACAGCCAAGTGTCCCAGGTACGCGCAGCCCTGGCAGACGGAGGGAATGACCTTTTGCTTAGTCTCCTGGACGATGGCATACGGTTCTGGACCTGGTACGCCGACGGTTCTGGAATGTACAATCTTACTGAGGGCGTTTCTGAATCCATAGGTGAGATTCCATACAGGCGCCAGGAATTTGAACTGAAATTGGACATACTCGAAGACTTCAAATACAACGCTGAAAGCCCCTATGACCCGGCGAGCGGGACGCTTGAGAATGAAGCCAAGCTTTTCGTGGTTTATACCCGGGACCTCCAGAACCACGGCGTATACCGGACCCTCCGGCTCCTGGGGAACAAAAAGCCCCCGGCGCTGACTGTTTTTGATGAAACTTCGAGGGTTACTTTTACCGTAACGGATACTAACAATGACGGTAAAGATGATGCCAATCATTCTACCTATAACGGTAATATCGCTGATGCCGGGTATACATCAGCCAAAGTGGGGTATCCTCCTCTGGAAATCCTTCCCCCTACGGACATCAGCGTGCCCTTCCAGACTTACGCCAGGGGAACGGTCCTAAAATATTACGTTAAGGCCGATTTTTCCGGGGATCTTTCTATAGCCAATATAACCATGCAAGATGTGACGGAAACGGATAATCCCCGCAGTCTGGGCGAATACATACCCTTTGACAGGGAGTCTCCTGATACTACAGGATACCTGGTTTATTACGAAGACCTCGAAACCGAGATAACCCAGCGGGTATTCCTCTTTACAGCCGAAGATATTTTGGGCAACAAAGCCGAGGCCCAGCGTACCATAGCCGTTACCAGCACCGCCTATCTCCAGCAGATCACCAGCCCTGATCCTAACGGCAGTTACGGCATCGGCCAGGAACTTACTATCAGGGGCGTGTTTTCCGCTCCTATACAGGTAACCAGGGGAGACAACAGCGACGGCACAGATGAGAACGATGTACCTGTTCTGCACCTTTATTACACGGATTCCGCCGGATACGAAGTCGATGAACCTGTCAGGTACGCGGGGCCTTTCGATACCCCGACACTGTATCTGGACTTTAAATTTGCAGTTCCTGAAGGCGCCCGTTCCCTGCTTGCAAGCAGTAGTCCGGGCAATTCCAATAGCATCCCTATAACCTTGAACGGTAATTCCCCGGACCCCATAATAGGGAGCGCCAATATCGTGGACGTAGGGAAGGCAAGCGACGCCTTTATTCCCGGCTCAAGCCACATGGCCGCATGGAACGCAGTTGATCCCAGGAACCTCCAGGGCGCTACTCCCAGCGATGGTAAGAAGCTGAACCTCGACGGGGTAAAGCCCGAAGCCGGTAGTTTCGCGGTTTCAGGCAAAACGCCGTATTCCACAAACCCAAATATCTATCACTTTAAGACCAATGAAACCATCCTCTTTACCCTCAAGACCCAAAATGCCGATGTCAACGGCAATGCCGAGGCCCTTCGGGTGAACGGAAACCCGGCTATCAGGTTTACCATTGGCGGTGCAGGACCCTTCTACGCCGGTTACCTCAGGCCGGAAAATTCCGGCCAGGATGTGGTGTTCAGTTACGATGTAACAGCTTCGAATAATGGTAAAATAACAGTAACCGGCTTGGGCCGTTATACAGGCGGCGTCTACGACGATCATTTTGATGAAAGTAACAACATAACCGATGCTGTAGGGAATTACCTGGCGGATCCGGATTTTGGGACCCTGTATACCGATGAGGTCTATGTGGATACCGCAGCGCCTGCCGCTCCGGTGATCCTTTTGGGGCCTGGAGCGGCTGGCAATGACGGCGTAATAGTAGTTCCCGGTTCTTCGAAGCGGTACAATTATCGTCCTGAACTTACCATCATGCAGCCCGGTTGGACAGCATACCCCGCCGATCCTGCCGGCCCGGCTACAATAGCCGAACCTTACGAAACCAGGGTTGAGTATTCACTGGATTCCGGCCTTACCTGGACAGAATATTATCCCACCCTTAATACCGGTACAGGGGCGCTAATTGGTGACGACGATAAGCTGAGGATCGACGCCGGAACCTGGCACCTGACGGTCAGGCAGACCGACCCTGCGGGGAACGTTACGGATCCTGTGCCCGCCGCCGTTACAGTGGAAATAAAAGATGTATTTCCCAGGCTTGTCTCGGTGAGCCTTGAAGAGCCCAACGGGACCTATACCGGCGGGTCGGATGCTAACAAGACAGTCCTCCATTTCAACCTGGACTTTGCGGATTCGGTGCTTACTACCAGCGCCGCAGGAGACGCCAGAGCTTATATCATCATTTGCGATCCTCAATATTTTAGCGAATCTGTAAGCAGCCCAGCCCACCCGGAGGCTTTTGTAAAGATTTACGCCGATGTAAACCAGACCGCTCCTGATACAACTACCATCAGCTTTACCTGGAACATTACGGACGAAATTACGGACGAAATAACTGGCAGCGCCGCAAATGCCAAGCAAATGGCGAAGATTGCGGTCAAAGAAATCCACCTCCAGGGCGGTGTAGTTGATTCCTTTGGTAACGAAGGGGTCAACAGCCACGAGGTTAACTATGCCCCAGGGGGCGCAGGCGTCATAACTATGAACGGCGACACGGCAGGTACGGTATCCCAGAGGTATCCTGTGGAGCAGAACCTGAACGGCGACGGCGTTGAGGTTGACGCCATAGTGCCGGAATTACAAAGCGCTTCGCCTGCTAACGCCAACAGCGGGGGCCCGGCGTATTCGGCGGCCCCAGAAGCCACTGTTATGGATGCCGGCATCACCGATAATTTTGTTACATCCGGCAATGACACCATTACCCTTACCTTTAGCGAAGCTATGGAAAAAGGCATGGGAACCATCACCGTTAAACCCCACGGCGAATTCTACATCCCCCCGGTGCTTACCAACACAGAGTTCTACACCATCTACAACAGCGACTTCTATGACTATGAAGGCAACAACAAGGGCAAGCTTATGGAGGCCGCCGATGCTAATGAGCATAAGGAATACCTGACCCGCAGTACCAACGCCAGCGACCCCACTATGTACAGCCTGCGTACAACCGCCAGGGAAGGGTATTCCTACGGCCCCTACAAGCAGTTGACCCACGGCCTCAAAGTGGGCACAGGGTTTACCGGTAGTCAATTGGGAACCGGGCCCGACCGCCTGATACCCGACACCTCGATCAAATGGGTGCTGGACTACCGTTACGAGATTACCGGCGCGCTGGATCCGAACAGCCTTGTAGATCTCAATGGCGATGGTACGAATGATGTTGCGCTGACAGACTTTACCTACTTTGGATTCACCGGCAAAGCGGACTATATTAAAAAGAATAACGAAGTGGTAACCGGGATACGCAAGGCCCTCAAGGCGGCCCGTTACCGCTGGGCCCAGGTGGATGTCATTTCCAGTGATGTTACTATCATCGACAATAAGGTTACCATAAAACTGCCGCGGACCCTTGAAGCCGGCCTTGAATGGGACCTTTACTACGATGAGGGAACCTTTACCGACAAAGCCGGGAACCCCGCGGCGGGCATCTCAGACAACGGCGATTTCTGGTTCCGTTCCGCAGGCGTCCAGGCGCCGGTAATCCGGGTGAACCGGATAAGCTACGATGCCAGGTCCGGCGGAACTACCGGCGATGATTACTATGATATTACTACGACAATCGGCAATAACTACTGGGCAAACACCTACGGCCCAATGAACGCGAATTGGAATGGCAGCAACATGTCCCCGCCTATCGCCACTTTTAACCGTGCCGCCTACCGTATAGACTGCGAAACCATAGGGGCGGCCATAGAGTCCGGCGTCCATGGGCATACCGGGACCATGCAGGCTACCACTACATTCACTAATACCGCGACTGCTGAAAATAATACATGGGAAACCACCACGACTGGTACTCCAGGGCAAAATGTGGTCCGGTATTTCGGCACTAATAACACTAGCACGACTACTATTTATGTAGGCGCAAACTCCGCCGGGCAAGGCGATTTCCGGGGCAGGCGTTCCTTTAATCAGGACGCCCTCTTGAGTGCTGTAAAGGGGGTAGGAATGACCACCACCCTGTCCGAAAGCGGCGTTCAATCAATTGAGTACAGTACCACAGGCCAGCCCGCCCACAATGGCAACGGCAGTACAGAGGTTCCATCCCTCTTGGCAGCCAAGGATTATGTAACCGCCGCCGCTTCTGTTAGCTATGGTTCAGAATCATTTACTTCCCCCAGGGGCAATAATACTTCCCGGGGCGTTCTGGACGGGTACGAGGGGGTTTTCAGGAGCGTCTTGATGATAGCGCAGCCTGCCATAGGGGATAAGACGAACTACAGGGTCCAGGGTTCCAATGTTCAGAACGCCAACCCGACTATTCCCGGTTTCCCGGTCCATGACAACGATCAGACCGACTGGCGTTTCAGCAAATATACATACAAGTATACAACCGGGAATCCCGGAAATTACCTCTGGGTAAGTACGGATATTGTGTCCCCCTGGTATATCATCATCATGGGTCTAAACAATGGCGTAGGCGGCCACGTACAGCGGGGCATGGTCAAGAACTATCTTTACGCCGGTTACGGCGATGTGTTTATGAGCTATAACCAGTAAAGGGGCTTTAGGAAAAGAGAAGGCAGGTACGATATGAAGAAGATAAACAAATACGGCGTTTTATTCAGCTTTTTAGGTATAAGCGCGGCGCTTTCCCTGGTTCTTTCCTGTAAGGACATCGTCGGCCTCGGGGACAAGCTGGACCTCGCGGGGCCGGTGGTCAATTTTACCACCCCCAATCCCAGGCAGTTGGTTCCCGAAGCCTTCCCCCTGGAAGGGACCATGACGGACAATACCGGCCTTGACCGCCTGCTTATCACGATACGGTATAACAAAGAGCTGGCGAACGGCGAATTTGGCAACGCAAATCTGCCCCGGCAGTGGCGCTACGCTTCCGGGCGCTGGCAGATCTCCGATAACAACGGCGCATCCTGGCATGACATTGAGGCCGGGGTTGTTAATGATGCCGAAGGCGCTGTCCGCCCTCTTTCTGCCTGGGAAGGTAATGACCGTAAGGCGTCCTGGAAACTCTGGATAGACCTCAACATGGGCGGGGGCGTTGATGTAGACGACGGGGATTACCAGATAAGCATGCAGGCCTGGAATACCAGCGGTTTTAGTGACGATAATTCCGTAAAAACCAGGACGGTTATTTTCGATAACGATCCTCCAAAGGTTACCATCATATCCCCCCTGTTGTACCGCAAAACCGTTCAAGGTGAACAAGAGGAGTTGGAGGCCCTGAAAGCCGTAACCGAACGGCGGGACCCGGCGCTGATGGAAAAACTGCTTAACGAAAACGTGTTCCTCCAGTGGCAGATAGAGGACCGCCACGACATTGACCGGGTGGAGATCGAATTCTACCTAGAATATGATGACTTCAGTACCGATCCGCTTCCTAAAGATCCTCTTTATACTTTCCCTATTGATGTGAGCGGCCAGCCCCCGGATCTTACAAAGCCCAACGGCAATTTCACTGTTCCCGATTTGACTGCCGCCTTAATTGACCGGTATACTAGTGACGGCGAAACACAAGACGGTGCAACGGCTAAAGCCAGAGGCAAAAACGTACTCAAAGCCGTGGCTGTAGCCTACGATA
Organism: Treponema sp.; assembly: GCA_031269405.1. The sequence continues at coordinate 16,336 of JAISZE010000126.1, forward strand.
AAGCGGGACATAACAGTTATAACGATATAGTCCAGGAAAAACTCATGGGCTTCTTCATGTACTGGCCCGACGCGGACACGCCGTGGGTTTCCTTTCCTGCAGGGCTTAATAGTACCTACCCCGTTAACGGCATCGACGAGATGTACACTATTTATCCCGGACGGCTTATCAAGTCCAACTCTTTTGACGATGACGGCGTTGACCGGGTGTTGTACAGCATTTACCCTGTAGACAGTAATCCTCCTCATACCATTGGACGCGATCCTTTGGATGAAAACTACCCTAAGGATGAGAACTACAGGAAACTCTATTTTGACAAGTTCGTGAGCAATCCGAAACGCTGGGATGGTACCAAGACCACCACCTTCCCCTGGGACTTTCTCCCTCCTGGGACAACAGGCGAATATTACCTTGTCGCCAGAACCATTGATTATAAAGGCGTTGACTTAAAGGACGGGGACTTAACGCTTGAAGATGCGGGTGATAAGGAAAAAGCCCTGGAAAGGAAAATCAGGGAAGCTGTCAAAGCTATAAGCGGCGCTAATGACTTTGAAAAAGACTTAAAAACCGCTCTTGTGAAAAATGCGGAAGACAAAACCGTGGCGGTCATTTCCGAAGCCTTTACGGGCTATGTCAAGGTGCAGGACATTTCCTTCCCTGATTTCCCGGTTCCCCCTGAGCCCAACTTCAACCAGCCCCTCTACACGGCCCCTGGGGTCAGAGATGGGAAAATCACCCTTAAAGGTACGGTTACCGATGATTCCGGCCTTGCTTACGATATTGTAAACATCAACGGCGAGGATGTTGAAGTACCCTATATCTCCATAGTCTGGATCAACCCCGAATCTCCCAATTACGCGGCTATGAGCCAGCTCGCCTATTTCAGGGACCCCAACTACGAAGGGTGGAAGGTTGCGAAGAGCCTTGTCTTTAGTGAACTCCAGCCGGTTTCTTCCCCGGAAACAGTATACAACACCGATTCTCCCAACCGGGTGTGGAAGGTCCCTGTTGTAAAACGCGGTGCCCTGGATTCGGAAACCGGGCGGACTGTGTATGATTACGAGCTAACCATCGACCTAAACACCGAAATGAACATCAATGTAGATGACATCGTGTCCAAGCGGCCTCTTTCGAGCCAGGTCTTCCTTCTTAAAGCCACGGATAATTCTGGCACTCCTGACAACACAAATCTGGAAAATAACTTTAAAGATTCCAAATCTACGATTATCACCTATGCCCCGCAGGGAGACGCCATGGCGCCTTCTGTGTCAATTACTGAGGTGAAAATTGAACGGAAAGAAGGAGACGACTGGAAAGGATCGGGCGGTAATTCCGGCGGCGTCAATAGCGGCATCTACAAGCCCGGCGTCTATGCCGAGGCCCCGAGGTTTATAGACGGCGACAAGATTACCATTACCGGAACCTGGCGGGAAGACTCCGTCAGGGATAATGGGGACTCTGACACCGCAGACAGCCGGTACATGAAGCTGGAATCGCTGATCAGTGAAATAACCATAAACGGCCAAGTTCTTAATCCCGGGGCGGACTATAATGATACTTCCAACTCCAGCCAGTCAGGGATCAAGTTTGAAATCACCGATAAACTTACCGAAGGCAATACGGTTTATACCTCTGGAACCTTTACTGCCTGGGCCATAACCGGAAACGCAAGTTCGTCAAATTGGGTAAAAACCGAAAAACTTTACGATGCCTTGGTTTTTAACGCCATGCTTACCGATGTAGGCGGTAATATTGTTGAAGACGGCTGTTCCTTCCTTATCCAGAGCGAAGTGCTTAAACTCCTGCGGATCTCAAGCGATCATGCCGACGGCCTTAACAAGGACGGCGAGAAGATAGAGATCTTTATCGAGTTTAATAAACGGGTAAAACTTAAGAATCCCAATTCCGTACCTAAGCTGATCCTGAACAGCAAAATCGGCGCCAAAGCGGTATACGATGATATTACCCAGGGTTCCGGTTACCTCGCAACGAAGCATTTCTTTATCTATGAAGTAAACTCCGGCGATTCCACGCTGGGACTCAATCCGCCTTACCTCAATGTGATCTATCTGGATGGTGATGATACTACTTATGCTTTAGATACTTACCCCTTTGCCTGGGTAACTGAAGACGGACTTGAAGACATGCGGCTGTATCATACTAACAAACCTGTAAATCCGCCTTCTCACTTAATGGCAGCCAAACTGCCCACTCAGGAACATAAGGACATCATGACCTCTGAGGAAACGCTGGAATACCTTTCCACCCTGGCGGCTGGAAAGAACATTCAGATTGATACCCAACGGCCAGTCATCAATTCTATAACAACCACTACCCGGGACGGTAATTACCGTGCAGGCAGCCAGATCTATATTACCCTTACCTTCAACGAACCTGTTAAGCAGGGCAGCGTTTCTCCCGCCCTTACCCTAAACGCAGTGAATGGTTCCAATGACGCCTTAGCGGGTAATCCTGTTTTCGGTTCCGAGACGGTTACCTTCCGCTACGACGTGGAGGATGGGTACAACACCGAAGGCTGGTCGCATCTTATGATTAATGGGATTCCCGGTACATCCAGCGGCGTCAATCAGACTATTACAGACCTTGCAGGGAACCCCCTGTCTGTTGTTACCGGAAGTTTCCCACGTTCCATCGTAAAATCAACCGGCGGTGGTTCCAATATCGTTATTGATACCACCGATCCACGACCGCCTACTCTGACTGTTACCGGTAACGGTACTGATCTTACGTCCGTGACCCCAAACCTCTATTATAACGCCTTGGGCTTGAAGATCGCCGCCGATTCTGCCAGTGCAAATACAACTCATGAAATTCAATATCTCGAATATTCGGTTAACAACGGCATTGACTGGATCAGGGGAACTCCGAACCCCGACACCGGTAACCTGACGCATACGCTTAACCTTCCGGGTTCGTATACCTTTATCGCCAGGCAGATCGATGTGGCCGGGAATGTTTCTCAAAGTTCAGCGCCGGTTACCGTTTTCTGGGATAAAGGCGATTTTATCACACGCATCAGCTCTGCAGCGCCTAACGGAACTTATACAAATAATGATGCCAAAGGCCCCCAGTCCATACCCATTGACGTGTACTTCCGCAAACCCGTAAAGGTAACAGGAAGCCCGTTTATCATCCTTAATTCCGAGGATGAGTCTGATTTCAAAACCGTAGAGGCCGATCTATCCCAGTCAGCCGGCAATGCGGAAGACGGCTATACTTCCCTCCGCTTTACTTACGGTATAGGAGAAAACGATAACACGCCGCTGCCTTCTATGCCGTCATATAGCGATGAGTGGCTTGATGTTACCGGTATAAGTCCCGGCAGCGAAGAAAACGCCAAATTTACCGACGCCGAGGGCGTTGATGTTACCCACCTGGTAAATCTGAACCAGGTACTTTCTACCTTAAAACGGCTCAAGGACCTCAAGAAGTTCAGGGTGGTAACCGGCCCGCTTCTCATTACCGACGGACCTGACTTTACTAACGATGCAGTCAACGGAGGCCACACCCTGACCTTCACCTTTAACCGGGACATTTACCGGGGAACCCAGAAGGTAGACGGGAAAGACAATACCATCACCATTATTCAGGCCCCAGGTACAACTGAAGATACCCTGTACCGGATTCCGGCTGTGCTTACCGAAACCCAGTACGCCAGGTTCAGGAATTTAGAGGATTTTGATATCTATTACGAAAAGGGAACCAACGGCATCAGGGAGTCTTCGAGCCAGATCGTTACCGATACAGCTACCAAGTATGTGCTCAAGGCCGCCTACAATACCCGCCAATACAATAGTACCACAAATACCGGAGGTGTAGGTGGTAGGGCTTTTGCCGAAGCCTTCAGGGAGGCTGAGGAAATTAAACTCCCCATAAACGCCAGCATGGTAAGCGTTGCCGGCAACACCCTGACTATCCACCTGAGGGGCAGCAACGCCCTCCAGGTAGAAGGCGCGGAGTACGAGATCTATACTAACGAAGGTTTTGTCCAGGATATTCTGGGCAATCCTTCCCCGGCGATAGACGAAACGCATGAAGTCAGCACAATTGGATTCCTGATAAGCAAGCCCTTTATCCGGGTCAGCAGCAGCCAGGAAACCATTGGACGCCAGACCGTAACCGGAACGGATCCTGAGTTCTATACTGTTACCCAGCCCTATACCGCAAGGGTCCAAATAGACAGCCGGACTCCCGGTTCAACTATAGAATGGAGGGCTATAGACGCGATAACCAACGTGCCGGATACTAACTATGCTAATGCTTCTAGCCTACAACCAACGGTAGTCAGTGCGCCAGCGTATAATCAGCCTGCAACTGGGCGCGCTAGAAACAGTACTACTGCGAACCAGTATTCAGTTACCATACCTTATACCTCGACAGAACAGAATGTGTACCAGGGATACCAATTCAGGATCAGAGCCTGGGCTAGAAAAGAGGATACTCCATTTAACCAAAACGAGTTTACCGAAAATATGGCCTGGCGCTCGGTGGTAACTTATAATATTAATACTTACGGAAGCTTGGGCACCCTTGGGCAATCGTTGCAGAACGGCGATCAGGTCTGGATCAGAGGCGGAAACAACCTTACTACCTCGGACATACCCGGTTATCCCCTTACCTGGGAAGACAACTTTGAAGGCTTGCAGGGAACCAGCCAGCGCGCCGGCATCAGGCTGATGACAAAAGACTCCCAGACAACAACCAACTATGCAGGGGATACAGGTCGTAGTATCTGGAAATGGCTTACCTGGGGCGTTACTACCCGTACCTATATCCACTTCTACCTGGGCCGCTCAGGCGAGTATGACGGCGGCTTTCCTACAGGGGTCATTGCCGAAACGGGTGAACCGGACGAAAAAGCTAACAGAGTATGGAAGTACGGGCCGTATATTTTCTCCAGCCAGCGGGCAGGGTGGACAAACAAGAAACCCAATTTCCCTCTCTATCCGGGAGGGCACACGTGGCTAAGAATGAATTCAGATCCAAATGATAATGATATTCCATCGTTTGTTACTAACATGATCAACCGTCCATGGAACCTAACCCCGCCAGAATCGCAGGAATAGAGGGATCCTGCCGGGGATCCTGGGGTTGCTTCCCGGCTGGTAGTGTAAGAATCTATAACGGCAGCCCATGGGCTGCCGTTTTTTGCCGGTACTACGATAAGGAGGATACTGATCACATAGGATTTTTATGAAAAGGGCGGTGATATTCCGGGTATTTTTTTCTTTCCTTATCCTCATCTTCCTGGTCCGCTGCGGAGGCGCGTATGCCCCTGTGGATACCCCTGAATACTATTTTATAACCGATCCCTATTACGGCCCTAATGGGGATGGGGTTATCGTTCTGGAGCAGCATATAGGGGAGGCAGGGTTTGATTATGAGCTTGTCCTTGACAACATTATTCCAGAAAATGCCCGGATTACCAGGGGCAGGGAATATGAAATTGAATTTACCGCCAGAGTACACGAAAAAAATGCCCCTATTCCGGTTAACCAACTGGAAGTAACCTTGTTTGATCCCAATGGCGTCCGGGGGCCTGATACGGTCCTGGGTTTTTACGATAACCGCAAGGAATACCCTAATTACGGCGATACTCCGGCTGCCTTTTCCTTCAGGTTTATTGCCGCCGAGACCGCCGCAGACAAGGGGCCTTCCCACAACCAGCTCCGTATCAATACCGTTGCCGGGAAATTTCCAACAGCGCCGGACTTTGGCACTAGCAAGCAGCAGATCAGGTTTACCAATGCCTCGATTGTCATCCGGGACAAGGGCGTACCCCTTAACGGGTCCAGAGGGAAATTTCAACCTGACGGCGCTTACTCGTTTCTTGTCCAAACCTGGGATTCGGAAAACTGGACATCAGCAACCTGGGATTTAAACAAGACAATCCTGAACATCCCTTATTCCAGAACTATCCCCGCCAATTATGTGATACCATTTACCATTTATCTTCCCAGGGATACACCGCTGTTTAACAATTACCTTATGGTCAGGGGATCTGTTTTATTCCGCAAGACAGATACAGGGGAGTTGGAACCCTGGATGCCCATAGAAAGCGATGCCAAGCGGTTCAGGTATAACAAATTTTCACCCCAAGGGGATTACCTTGTAGCCAGCGGTTTTTTCAGAACCAAGGATGCACCCTTTGAGAGTAATGACGCCCATACGCTGGAGGATCTTGTTTTCCAGGTTGCAGGGTATGAATGTTCCTATATTGACGAAAACACTACCCCTATAGAAAACGGGAACGTTAACACCCCGGGGGCTATAAAACTGGATCCTCTCAAGGAATACGTGCTTCCTGAAGGTAAAGATACAGGGGTAAATTACGAATTTGATAATGAGACCAGTCAGTTCTCTTCCAGTGCTATAGAACTGCCCCATCCTAAAACCCCGGACGGCGATTCAATTGCCCTAAAACTGAGTTATGATGTTTACATTCCCGAACAGAATACCCTGGAAGGGGCAATCCAGATAAAATTTACCGGTATTATGCTTTCCTCCAGCGGCAGTTGGAATTTCACGGAATTCGCCGATTACGCTCCTCTTGAAGATGCCGAATCGGGCCAGCCCTGGGGCATGATCTTCCTGTATCCAAACAGTTTTGGCCCCTCTGAACAAGGCTGGCAGAAAACCACGGTAACCAGGTATCTCAGCATCCACAAAAATAATATAAAGTACACCGGCGCCCCTTTGAGTTTTTCCGGTCAGGATTACTGCACTGCGGACTTTACCGGCTATAAGTGGTACTTTGACGGTTACGGCTACGACAGCGGTCTTTTCAACATTGACAACGTGGTCCTGGAATATGTATCCCAGGTCCCCGCAGGGTCTTAGCTTCCCCGCCAGTTCCCTAATCAGAACGGCTTGTTTGTCAAGCTGGACCTGTAATTCTGTTTTCTCGTATACTATTCTTATGAGTGAACAATCGCTCTTGCTTGATGCCGGGACAGATAAAGCCATATATGAAAAAGAGGAGTACCTCAGCCGGCAGCTTATTACTTATATCGGGAATAAAAGGGCTTTGCTGGCGTTTATAGGCGATGGGGTTAGAAAAGTACAAAAAAGATTGTGTAAAAATAAATTGTGCATGTTTGATGTATTCAGCGGTTCCGGGATTGTTGCCCGTTATTTTAAGCAATTCTCCGGTTTATTAATTGCCAATGATTTGGAAAAATACTCAACATTAATAAACGAATGTTATTTAACAAATCAGGATGAACTCAATATGGTTTTGCTGCAAAAATACTATTATGATATTCTTGGCGAAACTAATGCCTGTCTAACGGGGGGGCTTATATCCGGGCTATATGCTCCAAAAGATGATAAAAATATCGGGGCAGATGAACGGGTTTTTTATACATCAAGAAATGCGATGTATATTGATACTGTCCGGCAAATTATAGGGAAGCTGCCCCCAAAAGAGCAAAAGTATTTTCTGGCCCCCTTATTGTCGGAAGCGTCAATACATGCGAATACTTCGGGGGTTTTTAAAGGATTTTACAAAAACAGAGAAACCGGTATTGGGCAGTTCGGCGGCTTAAGCCGGGACGCTTTGCTCAGGATTACCGGCGATATAAAGTTACCGTTTCCGGTATTCAGTAATTTTAGTTGTGAAACTATTATTTGTAACGGAGACTCAAATCAAATAATAAAAGAGCTGCCGGAAGTTGATATAGCATATTTGGATCCCCCCTATAATCAGCATCCATACGGTTCTAACTATTTTATGCTCAATCTCATAGTGGATTACGAGTATCCGAAAAATACCAGCAAAATATCGGGGATTCCGGAAAACTGGAATCGTTCAAATTACAACAAAGAAAATTATGCGTTAAAATCACTTACCGGGCTTGTTGAAAACATTAAATCAAAATATGTTTTAATATCATTTAATTCGGAAGGATTTATCAGTCTTACAGAAATGAAAAATATGTTAGAGAAAATTGGGAAATTTGAAGTATTGGAAACAAAATATAATACCTTTAGGGGAAGCCGGAATTTAAACAGCCGTGAACTGCATGTAAAAGAGTATTTATATTTGCTGGAGAAATAATAGGGTAAATTATATGTATGATATTTTAGACATACTCTGCCCTCTTGACTAATCCTCCTAAACCTTGTATAAATTCAATACAGCGCTGTTTTCATGCGCCGGATCTCCGCAGGAAGCCCGCCCGGGCTGGGCGGGGGTCAAAATCATGTTGACCGGGCTCCGGGATTTGCCCAAAGGCGTTCCGGAAAACTATTGAGGAGGGTTTATGAGCGCAAGCATCAGGCTCAAAAGATTCGGAACCAAAAAACGTCCTTTTTACCGGATTGTCGTCATTGACAAGCGGGCGCCTAGGGACGGGAAGACTATCGAGGAAGTCGGGTATTATCATCCTATCGAAACAGAAGACAAGCAGATCTCCTTTGACGCTGAAAAAGTAAGGTCCTGGATAGATAAGGGCGCCACTGTCAGCGATACGGTCCGGGGTATTCTTAACAAAAAGAATTTCGCAATAAAATAGCGCTTTAAGCGCTGGTTTTGTACCCATTCTGTTTCCCGTTTCAATTCATAAGGAGAAAATTTATGGAAAAAGATCTGGTTGAATATATCGTCAAATCCCTGGTGGATGATCCTTCACAGGTTGTAGTAAACGTGGTTGAAGGCGAAAAGTCCACTATCCTGGAACTCCGGGTGGCTTCTGATGATATCGGCAAGGTAATCGGCAAACACGGCCGTATTGCCAAGGCCATACGGACGGTTCTCCTGGCGGCTACTGCCAAGAGCGGCAAGCATACGGTGCTGGAAATCTTGGACTAAAGTCCGCTGGACTCAGGGTTCGGATTAAAACCCTTGGCGTGTGACTGAACGCTTTATTGCGGGCCTTGTAGGGCCCCCTTTCGGCCTTAAAGGCTTTGTTAAGGTGCGGACTTTTTCAGGAGAGACCGAACACCTGGCGCGGCTGGACCGGATCTGCCTCAGAACCGGCGGGGCTGAAAAGTTGTACACCCTGGAGGCGGCGGTTCCCGCAGGGGCTTCTCCGGGGATGTTGCTCTTAAAATTCGCCGGCATCGACAGTCCCGAGGCGGCTAAAACCCTGGGAGGTGCGGAAATTATCGTTTCCAGGGCTGACGCGGCGCCTCTTAAGCCCGGAGAGTTCTATGTCGAGGACCTCAAGGGGCTGGAAGTGGCGGTTGCTGCGGAAAATTCCGCCGGAAGCTGCGGGGAAACCTGGGAGCTTGTGGGCCATATTGCCGGTATTCTGGAAGCCGGGGGCGGCGAACTTTTGGAACTGCGGCTCCTTTCCGGGGAATTGCGGCTGGTTCCTTTCAGGAACGAGTTTTTTGGGGAAGTCAGTCTGGAAAAAAGCAGGATAATACTGCTGGAACGGTGGATACTGGAATGAAATACACAGTGCTCACGCTCTTCCCGGAGATTATCGATGCTTATTTTGCGAGTTCCATTATGGCCAGGGCAGTGGTCCGGGGCATTGTGGAGTACCGGTCTGTCAATATCCGGGATTATGCCCTCGACCGGCGCCGGACCTGCGACGACGCCCCCTATGGAGGCGGCCCGGGTATGCTGATGCTGCCTGAGCCCCTGGGCCGGGCGTTGGAAGCGGCGGGCGCTGTCAACCGTTTTGGCGGGCAGCAGCCTGATTTGGCGTCCGCTTCGGGATTGGCCCGGGTGATATACCTTTCCCCCTCAGGGAGGCCTTTTGACCAGGGCCTGGCCCGGGAGTTGGCGGCTGAACAGGAGCTTATTCTCCTCTGCGGCAGGTATGAGGGGATAGATCAGCGCATCATCGACGCTTACGCTGATGACGAGATTTCTGTAGGGGATTATGTGCTTTCTTCCGGCGAAGTAGCGGCCCTCACGGTGATTGACGCTACGTACCGGTTGGTGGAACAGGTGATCGCTCCTGCTTCCCTTGAAGAAGAGAGCTTTTCCGGAGGGCTTTTAGAGTATCCCCAGTATACACGGCCCGAGATTTATGGTACGCTCAGGGTTCCTGAAGTGCTCCTTTCGGGGCATCATGAAAATATACGGCGCTGGCGCCTTGAAAAGCAGGTCGAAAAGACCCTGGCCCTAAGGCCGGATTTGATCCGGCTAGGGGAGGAAAAGGGCCTCTTTGACGGCGCCACCCGTAAAACTATAGAAACCATACGCAGCCGCGGCCCGGAAGGAAGCGGTAAGGGGGAAACATGAACGAAATTAAAGCTATCGAAGCTTCCCAGATGAAAGAAAAACCGGACGATTTTAAGGTCGGGGATACGGTAAAGGTCCATTTCAAAATTGTCGAAGGCAAAACCGAACGTATTCAGGTTTACGAAGGTTTGGTAATTGCCTTTAAAAACAGCCGTATAGGCAAAAGCTTTACGGTACGGAAAAATTCCTATGGCGTTGGCGTTGAACGGGTTTTCCCATTCCATTCTCCCAGGATTGCCAAAGTAGAGGTAGTGCGTCCTGGTAAGGTCCGCCGGGCGAAGCTCTACTACATCCGCGGAAAAATCGGCAAAGCCGCTAAAATCAAAGAGCTTATTGTCTCCCGTAAGACCGGCGCTGCGGCGGCTGAAAAAAAATAGCCTTCTTTGCCTGATTAGCCTGAATGGTAAGGCCCTTGGCTTCGGATGCTCAAGTCCCCGGAACCGCGGGGCCTGGGCCCGGATCGCAGGATAACGTTATTTTCCAATCTTCCTTTTCAGGGCCGCCGGTGGAGGCTGTCCCTGGGGGATTCCAGTCTTCCCCAATTCCTCTTTTTCCTTCTTTTTTTGATGCCTGTCCCGGGCCTGAGGTTTTCAGGCACGCCGCGGCCGCTTTGGGGCTTCCCCAGGATGCCTTGAGCGGCGCCCTTCTGGTCTTTGCCCGGTTTTTCTCCATTCCTTTTGACCGGGAGGCCCTTTTGGGACTCCGGCGGGAAGTCCTTGACCCAGGCGCTTCTTTGCCGGGAGCCGGCCGCTGGAGGGGAAAAACCGAAGCCGGGGCTCTGGCCGCCGCCGCTGCTGCGGATAAGGGGGTGCGTCTCAGCAGGGAGGCTCTTGCAGCCTGTGCGGGGCTGCTTGCGGAACCCTGGCCGCCTGATTCTGAGGGCTCCTTTCCGGGACAAGGGGAAAAAGGCGGTGGGGAAGAAAACCGGCCTGCCTGGGACAACTGCCCTCAGCCGGAAGAATTGCGGAACTTATTCGAACAGAGTATGAATTCCCGCGAACAGAACGGGCTTTTGGGATTTTTAAACCGGATTCCGGGCAAAAACGGCCAGCAATGGATCGTATGGCCTTTTAAAATTTGTATAAAGGGTACAGATTTAAGAGTTTTGTTCCGATTATTAATACGGAGCCCTCTTTATTCCACCCAAGCCCCTGCGGAAGGGCGGCTTATCGCCGATGTTGCCGGACCCAGACGGCGCTGGCGCTTTGTTTTGGACAGAAACAGCCGGGAAAAACTGAAGGTTGATGTCAGGGTTTTTCCGGAAATGAGCCCCAGAGGGCTAAAAAGCCTTGAGCGGGAAGCAAAAGGCGTTTTCGGGTCCCTGGGAAAGGGCGTGGAAATAATAGCCCGGAATGGGGGCGCTCTCTCTTTTGCGGATTTCCTGGCTGATGAAGCCTTGCCTTCTGTAAATGAGGAGGTGTAACATACATGGGTAAAAAAGCCGCAGCTCTGGGGTATAACCCGGAAGAAGGCGTTCCCCGCCTTCTGGCTAAAGGCAGGGACCGGGAAGCTGAGCGGATCATTGCCCTTGCCCAGGAAGCGGGTGTCGAAATAGTAGAAGATTCCGCCCTGACGGCCTTGCTGGACGCCGGGATTGAGCCGGGGGAATGGATTCCCCCATGGTGTTGGGAAGGGACGGCAAAAATTTTAGCCTTCGTCTTCTCAAAGGAAAGGACATGAAGAAGGTTCCTGTAGATTCGCTCAAAACCGGCATGGCTTTCTCTCAGCCTGTCTATATTGAAGGAAACAACCTGCTTGTTCCCGCAGGGGTTGCTATACGGAAAAAAGATATTGAGCGGCTTCATTCCTGGGGCATCAACACAGTGGAAACCGACGGGGACCCGATGGCCCTGTCCAAGCCCGAAAAGGAAGCCGCCAAACAGGACAGCGGCAAATCCGGGACTGATCCCCAGGGGGCCCTAAAAAAGTCCAGCGTCATCTCCCTGACGGAAGTCCAGGAGAACAAGGGCGTTTACCGTTCCTACATTGATCTTATCGAGCGGCTGGACCAGGTTTTTACCAGCATAGGATCAGGAATTTCCATAGAAGCCCGGTCTATCGATAATATTACCGGACGGCTCCTCCAGGCGGTGAGGGAGCAGCGTAACTCCTTTATCGGCTACATACTGGGAGGGGAAGTTACGGGCCGCGAAATGTCTAAAAGTTCGGTCAATACCGCCATACTTTCGGCCCTTATCGCCGCGGAACTCAAGCTGCCTAACCACAAGGTGATGCAGGTGATTACCGGGGCGCTGCTCCACGATGTGGGAATGCTCAGGCTGCCCAAGGAAATCGTGGATAAAAAGGGAGGGCTTTCTGCGGCGGAACTCCAGCGCATCCAGGCCCATCCTCTTTATACCTACAAAATTGTCAACAAAGAACTCCTTTATCCCGAAGAAGTGGGCCTTATCGTCCTCCAGCACCACGAGCGCTGGGACGGCGAGGGCTATCCCCGGCGTATTTCAGGGACAGCTATTGATGTCGGCGCCCGTATTGTTTCCGTTGCCGATGCCTTTGAAGCCATGGTAAGCCAGAAGCCCTACCGCAATTCCATGATGGGCTACCAGGCCATGAAAAACCTCCTTTCCGACAATTCCAGGCGTTTTGATCCTGATGTGCTCAAAGCCTTTATCCAGACCATGGGAATCTACCCCATTGGATCTATCATCCTGCTTAACAACGGGGCTCTGGCCCGGGTGGTTGAGGTTCAGGGGGCGGCGCCTCTGAGGCCCAAGATCCGTATCCTTATCGACGAATTCGGTAAGGTTTTCAAGCAGGACGAAGGGGATGTTATCGACCTTTTAACCGAAAAGAGCCTCTTTATCGCCCGTGCTGTGGACCCGAGGGAAGTTGCCAAAAAGCATACCTAAGGGGAAAGAGGGAGAGGCCGCCGCCGCTCTTTTCCTGGAAAACGAAGGGTTCAGGATTCTCGAACGCAATTTCCGCTTCAGAGAGGGGGAAGTGGATCTTGTCGCTTTAGATGGGGAAACTGTCGTATTTATTGAAGTTAAAGCCTGGTCTACCCTGGGAATCGAGGCTCTGGAACAGGGTTTGGATGAAAAAAAGCAGCGCCGTATCATAGAAACCGCTAAGTATTTCCTTTCTATTCATCGAGAATATAAATATATGGCGGTTCGTTTTGACGTAGTATTTGTGGCTCCTCAAGGGATTACCCATCTTGCATCAGCCTTTATGGAGCGTGTATGATTACAGCAGCCTGGGAAACCTCAACTGACATAAAGCAGAGTGAAGGCAGTTTGGAAAATCCTGAGCTGGAAGCTTTACGTGAAAAAATTAATAATGAGGAATATCTGCACGAAGCCATTCAGCGTATTGCTTTGATTCTGAGTAATGAGCTTCTTGATATACCCCAGGGAGGATGGAATTACGAGCGGCAGTGGAAAAGGCGGCGATAACCGCGGGCGGCGCCGGCCCTGGAAGCGCGGCGGCAGGGACAACTGGCAGCAGGATGGGCAGGAATTCAACAACCGGGAATTCCAGGCCCGGCAGAAGGCGGAAAACCCGCGGCGGGACGCTGTTCAGGGAAATTCCAGGAAAAATCCGGGCCCTTCCCACTCCGGCAGGAACCGGGGATTTGAACGCCCCAAGTGGACGCCTCCAAAACCGCCTGCTGAACCGCTGCCGGCGCCGAATTGCCCCTGGTGCGGCAAACCCATAAAGGATATCGTTTCTGCTATGACAGATAAGGATTTGGGCGTTCCGGTGCATTTCGATTGCGTTCTGGCGCGTCTTGTACAAGGGGAAAACCTGGAACGCGGGGAGGCTGTAGCCTACATCGGCGGAGGCCGTTTTGCTGTGGTGCATTTTAACGCCCGTTTCGAGTCCTCCGGTAGAGGGGCCGAAAGCAGAAAATTTACCATCAAAAAAATTTTTGAATGGGAAAACAAAGACAGCCGGGCCGCATGGCGTTCCACCGTTTGCGATCATTATTCCGTGACCTGATGAACAAACTCGAATATTTAGAAGATGAAAAAGATTTTCTTTCCAATCCCCGTATTGTCGAGAACTACAGCCTTCTCCAGGATATCGGCGTTTTCAGCCATGTTGATTCCCTGAACCGGGAGATCCGGAATTACAAAAATCTCTTTGCCGGGGCCCTGGAAATATTCAACCGTACCTCTATCGAGGAAATCATGGACGCCGCTGTGGTACAAATATCGGATCACTTTCTTCCTTCTTTTATGGTTTTTCTGTGGAAGCCTCTGCAGAACAAAGAGGATATTGTCATCAAGAGTTACAAGAATTACAAGCTCACCGAGCTGAGCCTCAAGATGGAAAGTATCACCCCCTTTGAATCGTTCTTCAGAAAATACCCCAAGCCTATCACCTACGATCTCCTCTCTTTTGAAATGGGGGACAGCCTTGCGGTAAAGGCCATGGACACCCTGAGGCCGGAACTTATCATTCCGATTTTGGGGCCTTCGGGGCTTTACGGTATGATCCTGGTGGGCCGTAAGATCCTGGAGGATGATTATAATAACGCCGAGCTGGTTTATCTCCAGCAGCTTATGTCTTTTGTGTCCCAGGCCGTTCAGAACCATCTCCATTACGACCGGACCCTGCGGGATGTAAAAACCGGTCTTTTTAACAACGGTTTTTTTATGACCCGTTTGAATGAAGAAATTGCCAGGGCGCAAAGGATCGATTCTTCGTCTTCAATTATCATGATGGATGTGGACAAATTCAAAGATTTTAACGATAATTACGGCCATATCGCAGGGGACAGGGTGCTCGAAAGCCTGGCGGTAACTATCAAACAAGGGGTCCGTACCGAGGATGTCCCCTCCCGTTTCGGGGGCGAGGAATTCACGGTCCTCCTGCCGGATTCGGACAAGGAAGCCGCCTGGGTGGTGGCTGAACGTTTACGGGTCATGGTCTCGGAGATGCAGGTGCCCTGGGACCCTCCGCTGCCGAAGGTTACCATTAGCCTGGGGGTTTTTACCTTTACCAGGGATACGGCTCTTTCTCCTGAAGAAATTATCCACCACGCCGACGAGGCGCTGTACCTTTCAAAGGAGCGGGGGCGGAACCGCACTACCGCCTGGGGATCCGGGCTGCTGTCCAAAATCGAGCGTTTAAAATGATTGGAATTATCGGCGCCATGGAAGAAGAAGTTGCCCTTCTCCAGTCCGCTATGGAACATAAGAAAACCGGAAGCGCCGGCGTTTTTGAGTATTCGCTGGGCAGGCTCGAAGGAAAGGAAACGGTCCTGCTGCGCTGCGGAATCGGCAAGGTAAACGCCGCGGTAGGTTGCGCCTTGATGATTGCCCGGTACAATCCCGAGGCGGTTATCAATACCGGTTCAGCCGGAGGTATCGATCCTTCCCTTACTATCGGCGACATGGTTATAGCCAGCGGCCTTTTGTATCACGATGTGGACGTTACGGCCTTTAATTACGCCCCAGGGCAGATCCCCGGACAGCCCCAAATTTTTCCGGTACAGGAGGGCCTTATCCGCCTGGCCGAAGCGGCAATGGACGAGCTAAAGAAGGAAAGGATCCTTCCTGGGGGCATGAACCACCTGCGGGGGCTTATCGGCTCAGGGGATGTTTTTATGCACCAAAAAGAGCGTATCCAGGCGGTACGGGAGTTCTTTCCGGATCTTAAAGCGGTTGAAATGGAAAGCGCCGCTATTGCCCATGCCTGTTCCCTCTTTAAAACCCCGGTTATTATAATCCGGGCCTTGTCGGATGTAGCCGGAGCCGAATCGCCTGCGGCTTCCGAAGAGTACCTCCCGTTGGCCTCGAAGAATTCCGCCGAACTCGTCCGGAGGATAGTCAGGATGTTTTCATAAGGAGAAACACTGTGGAGAAAATCGCAAGTTTTCAGGTTGATCACCTCAGGCTCAAGCCGGGGGTATTCGTGTCCCGAAGGGACAGGTTTGGTGCCGCTGTGCTTACTACCTTTGATCTTCGTTTCAAGGAGCCTAATAAGGAACCGGTGATGGATCAGCCGGCTCTCCATACTATCGAACACCTGGGAGCCACGTTCCTCCGTTCCCACAGGGAATGGGCGCCGAAAACGGTTTATTTCGGCCCCATGGGGTGCCGTACCGGTTTTTACGCTATATTTGAAGGGCAGTTAGCACCGGAAGATGTTCTTCCGGTGCTCCGGGAAATGCTGGACTGGATTCTGTCCTTTGAAGGCCCCATTCCCGGCGCCGCTCCCGGGGAGTGCGGGAACTGGCGGGAACAGAACCTGGAGATGGCTCAATGGGAGGCCCGGCGCTATGCCGGGGTGTTGAAAGAGCCGAAAAAGGAAAACCTCAGGTATCCTGACTAAAACAGTCGTCAATAAACGCAAAGGCGGCGTTTCAGGCGCCGTTCCGCCGCCGGTCAAGGGCGCCCTTTCTAGCGCAAAGGGTCTTCTTTTTTTTCTCCCTTGTTAAAAGATACATGTAATCAAAATCTGATTGTACTCCCAGGGCCTTGAGTTTTTTGATGCACTTGCCCCGTTCCGCAGTGTGGTTCGGATTGCTCATCATCAGTTCCGGGACCACATAGACGATGTAGGAAGGCTCGCTTTGGCCGTAGAATTCGATGCCGTCCTCTGCGGCGTAAGATTTGCGCGCCGGCTGGGCTGAGGCGAAATTCTCGCTGTCCAGGGCTTTTGATGCGTAATACCGGCATATTCCGGCGCTGGTTACCCAGTACGCGGTGTAGCGTTCGCCGTTACCGGTGATCCGTTTGTCCCAAGAAAGGAGGATGAGGCCGTCCCGCTGGAGCATGGGCCGGAAATCGGGGATGGATTCCGGCATGGGATTTCCAGGCTTCGCCAGTATGGGGACCTGGAACTGCGAGGATAAGGAAACCGGAAAGAAGATTTTTTCGGCTTTTGGCGTGGAAGCCGCCCGGACTTCCTTTACCGGAAAGGGGATAATGTTATTTCTTTCCAATACCGCCGGTCTGGACAGTTCCCTTTCAGGACTGTAGATACTGCCGGCAATTCTCCTGATCTGGGTTTCGAGATGAAACGCCTGATCCGAAAGTTCCCTCAGTATTTTGGCTTTCTCCAAAAGCACCGCTTTGATCTCTGGCAATTTCTGAAAAGTTTCCATTGTCTCTCCTTATTGTTTTATTATGTTCTCTATAATTAATATATAAAATATGAGAGAAAAAATCAAGAAAAAAGTTTATATATTTAAATATTTACTTTACCTATTTACATTTTTAGTTTAACTTAGTAAACTTAAGAAGATGCTAAAGAAAGATATTTATGGAGGAAAGATGGGATTTAGTTACCGGCCGCTTTTCAAGCTTCTTGTAGACAGGGGTATGAAAAAAACCGATTTAATGAAGGAAGTCGGCCTAAGCTCCGCCACATTGGCAAAACTCAGCAAAGGGGAGCCCCTTTCGGGGGATAAAATAGAAGAACTCTGCCTCTATTTTCATTGCCAGCCTGGGGATGTGATTGAATATGTGTTTGATGATAAAGCGAAAACTTGACCCGCGTAAACCTTGACAACCCGGGACCAGGGAAAAATCCCGTGGGTAAAACATCTTCAACATAAAGCGCTAGCCAGGGCTGGCGGATTTAGCGGACGACGGGAGTCGAACCCGCGTCACAAGCTTGGGAAGCTTGGATAATACCGTTATATGACGTCCGCATTACAAAGTTCTCTCAAAAGCTATTTCTTACCATTGCATAAACTCCAAAAAATTGCAATACCTATAGGGACGGGTACAGGGTCTTTTGTTTTTCCTGCCTTCCTGGGTGTCCTGAAACGCCCTGTACGCTTATCATAATTGAACTACTGGAAGGATTCGTGATGTCGATTCGTGTAAAGGCGGTCCTTATAATCGCCTTAATTGTAGCGCTGATTACCGCATCCAGTATGTCTATAAGCATGTATTTCAACCGTCTGCATCTGGTAGAGACCATAAAAAGCGACATGTCTGTAGTAAGCGGCATTGCCATGAAGCTTGTGTCTACCAATTTGCGGCTCCTTAAAACCGAGGCCGATGTTGTAGCCGCGGCGCTGTTGACAGCGGCTATGAAGGACGCTGTTTCAGGGGAAGATGCGATTTTGCCCACAGTTCTGGGGGAACTGGCGCAGGCCCATAATTACCGTTCCCTTACGGTCTTCAGCAGCCGGGGCATTATCGCTTCCTACGGGGCCCCTGCGCCTGGTGTTGATTTTGTCCGGACCCAGTACGCCAGGCGCGCGTTTGTCGGTGAACGGGTGATAACTACTACCGAAAAAACCAGAGACGGCGAAATCGTCATCCGTATCTGCGTACCCATGGGATCCCGCATCCTGGTAGCGACCCTGCCGGGAATGGTGCTTTCGGACATCATTGCTGAATTCAGAATATGGAACACAGGGAACGTTTTCCTTCTGGATAACGAGGGGGTCATTATCGCCAATATCCGCCCTTTTCTTGTTGAAGAACGCAGCAGCCTCATTGAAGTGACAGGGGGGGGCGGGACTGCGGAATCCAAAGTCTTTTTTAGCGGTTTGCAGGGAGGGGAAGCCGGGACGGGGATTTACAGTTACGATGGCGCCCTCCGCGTAGGGGCGTATACCCCGGTGAACGGTTCTGACGGCTGGGTGGCCGTAGTGGCGGCGCCTATCGAAGAAAGTCCTGGCGCTGAAACCGCCTATACCCTGTTTATTTCCGCCGCTATATTCCTGGGTCTTGGGATACTGGCGGCCCTCGTTGCGGGCAATGTGATCGCTAGTCCGTTTAAAAAAATCCAGGAACAGAACCTGCGGCTGGAGGAACTCAGGGAAGCTGCGGAAAACGCAAGCAGGGCGAAAAGCGATTTTCTCTCTAATATGAGCCACGAAATGCGTACCCCCATGAACGCTATTATCGGCATGACTTCAATCGCTAAATCTTCCAGCGACGCGGAGCGGAAAGATTACTGCCTTTCAAAGATAGAAGACGCTTCCACCCATCTTTTGGGGGTTATTAACGACATTCTGGATATGTCGAAAATCGAAGCCAATAAATTCGAGCTTTCCCCGGAAGACTTCAATTTTGAAAAAATGCTCCAGAAAGTGGTCAATGTTATCAACTTCAAGGTGGATCAGAAGCAGCAGAATTTTATTGTCCGCCTTGACGAGAATATTCCGTTTATGCTGAACGGCGATGATCAGCGGCTGGCCCAGGTGATAGCCAACCTGCTTTCCAATGCCGTCAAGTTTACGCCTGAAAAGGGCTCTATCCGTCTTGATACCAGGCTTGTGGAAGAAAAAGAAACTTCCTGGGTTATCGAGATTTCTGTTACCGATTCCGGAATCGGGATCAGCCCGGAACAGCAGGCGAGACTTTTTTCATCATTTACCCAGGCGGAAAGCAACACTTCCCGCAAATTCGGCGGCACCGGCCTGGGGCTGACTATATCGAAGCGGATTGTGGAGATGATGGGAGGGGGGATCTGGATTGAATCGGAACTCGGCAAAGGCTCTACCTTCACGTTTTCCGTCCAGATTGGAAAGGCCGCCAAAGAGGAAAATGACAGCCTTCCCGGGCCGGACCGGAAAAGCATCAGGGTCCTGGCGGTGGATGACGAAAAGGAAATCCTGGACTACTTTGGCGGGATCATGCGCCGTTTCGGCTTCCCCTGCGATCTGGCTCAAGGGGTTGAAGAAGCCTGTTCTCTTATCGAAAAAAACGGGCCCTATACTTTTCATTTTATCGACTGGCGGATGCCGGGAATGAACGGCATAGAATTTTCCCGCAGGATAAAAGCGGCTGGGAGCGGCAAAAATTCAGTGGTAATCATGGTTTCGGCTGCCGAGTGGAGCATCATTGAAGAGGAAGCCAGAAGCGCCGGGGTAGACGGTTTTCTGTCTAAGCCTCTCTTTCCTTCTGCTATTGTGAGTTATATCAATGAATACCTGGGCGTTGAACATCCTCTGGTTCAGAAAGACGCCGCCGCCGGCGGCTGCTTTAGGGGATACCGGATACTCCTTGCCGAAGATGTCTTGATCAACCGGGAGATAGTCCTGACCCTCCTTGAATCCACGGAGCTGGAGATAGACTGCGTTGAGAACGGCGTCGAAGCGGTAAAGAAATTCTCCGCAGCCCCGGATCGGTATAACATGATCTTTATGGATGTCCAGATGCCCGAAATGGACGGCTTTGAAGCCACCCGCCGTATCCGCTCTCTTGGCATGCAGCGGGCAAAAATCATTCCCATTGTCGCAATGACCGCCAATGTCTTTAAGGAAGATATCGAAAAATGCCTGGCTTCAGGCATGAACGATCATGTAGGCAAACCTATTGACTTTGACGAGGTGATGAAGAAACTCAGGCAGTATCTCCCTTACCCGGATGTTTAGAAGAGGATGGCGTACTCCCTGATATTCGAGAGATTGTAGACCATAGGGGATTTAAGCGTCAGGATTTGTCCGTTAGGCAGGATGTCATAATCCCCCAGCCTTCCGGCGGAAAACCGGGCCCCCGGAACGGGGCTGAAGCCGAGCCGTTTTTCGGCCCATACCAGGTAGACCCCAATCTGGCCTTCGTAAGGCGGATTCCAGAGTTGAAAGCTCTCGCAGGTACCGTCCAAGACGAATTCCGCCATTTCCGAAGGAAGCCCGAGGCCGGTGATCTTGATTTTTCCCGAAAGCCCCTTGTCCCGGATAACAGCCGCGGCGGCAGGGAGCCCCACTGCTGTAGGAGCTAAAAGACCTTTGAGATCCGGCTGCCGCTCCAGGAGGGCTTTTGCTTCTTCCGTGGACTTTTCATGTTGATCATCGCCGTAAACCACCCCGGTAAGCTCCATGCCGCTGTATTGGGGATCGCCGTAAAGCTCCTGTTTTACCAGATCGATCCAGGTATTCTGATCCGGGGCGTCTACAGTGGCAGAGAGTATGGCGAATTTGCCTTCGTAATTCATCTGCCTGCCCAGATCGCTAATCAGGGACTCGCCTATGGTGTCGAAGTCCACAGGCATAATGGCGGCGTCCCGGTAGGCTTCGCTGCCCGGTATATCCTGGTTGATTATGTAAATCCGTATCCCCTGCTTACGGGCTTTGCCGAAGGCCTCGTTTAGGGCGCTGCTGGAATTGGCGGCGATAAACACCGCATCGGCTTTGTCCTGTATCGCCTCTTCAAGAAAGGGAATTTGGGAAGTCACTTCCGCAGTTTCGGGTCCGGTGTAATAATACTGAAAGTTATCCTCTCCAAGCTGGGTCATGGCGCTGTAGAAACCGGAACTCAAGGCGTCAAAATAAGCATTACCCATGTTTTTGGGAATGAAGTAGATTTTTAGCTTATCCGCTTTTACAACAGTTTCGAATTCCTCCGGCCTGCCTGTTTTCCCTTGTGAAGAAGCTGAAGAACCGCGCCGTAAACATCCCGCAAAAAGCAAGGTTATAACCGCTAGTGTAAAAAGAACAAAAAAATGTTGTCTCATTCGTATATGATAGCAAAAACAAGGTAAGAAACAAGAGGGGAATGTACGGGTACTGAAAAAAGAAGCCTGACCGCCTGCATAGCAGACGGCCAGGCGCCTTCCCGAGACGGCTTATGCAAAAATTACTGCAGAAGCTGGAGAACCGTTTGGCTCCTCTGGTTGGCCTGGGCCAGCATCGCGGTTCCAGCCTGGGTGAGGATCTGGTTCTTGGTGTAACCGACCGTCTCATTGGCCATGTTGGTATCGCGGATACGGGATTCAGAGGCTTGCAGATTCTCAGCCCCGACATCGAGGCCGCGGATCGCGTGTTCCAGGCGGTTCTGGTAGGCGCCAAGATCAGCACGTTGCTTGTTGATCCTCTTGATCGCCTCGTCAAGGGTTCCAATGGCACGGTTGGCGCTGTCCGGTGC
>JAISZE010000150.1 GCA_031269405.1 Treponema sp.
AAGCGTGAGTTCCCGGTACGGCATCGCCCCGGTTTCCGCCCTGATAAAGACCTTTGCCCAATTAGGGGGCTCCACCCTCCAGATTAACGTCCTTGACCGGGAAACCCTTATCCGCGCCCGTGAAAAACCGGAGAACTATCCTAATCTGGTGGTGCGGATCTGCGGATACAGCCAGACCTTCAATTCCCTGTCGGACGGGCAAAAGGATGAGGTGATCAGCCGGACTCCCAGGGCGGTATGAACGCCCCTTTCCCTTGCCTGTTTCCCCTTTTTCGCTATCCTTGGGGGAGAGTTAGTCATTCGAGGAGGAGAGTATGCACAAAAAATTGCTGGCCGTGCTTCTTGCCGGCGTGCTGGTGGTTCCGGCTGTAAAAAAAAGCCGGGTGGTATACTCGTAGGCTGCTTAGACTAAAAGGTTTTGATCTGTTTCACAATTTTCTGGACTTTCTGGGTTCCCTTTTTTCGCTACAAGCGCCGCAGGGGCTTGAGCCGAAGTGAAATACATCATATAGTACTTGCACTGCGGAAAGTAGGCCAGTGGTTAAGCCACGAGTTTTGGGAACTCGATGTCGGGGGTTCAAATCCCCCCTTTCCGAACTAAATTTGACCCACAATAAAACCTTGAAGCCCCGGGAAAAACGCTTGTAGAACCCGCCTTCTCTATGAAAGACTTGACGCATCAATGTCAAGTCTTCCGATACGCTCCGGCGGACCGCCTGTGCTTAATCCAAATATCCGTTTTTCTCCGCTTCCCCCGGAGGGAACATGTAGAGGTCAGGCAGTTTGAGGGTCCTGCCCAGGGTAAAAGTATTGGCAGTCTGGATTTCGCTTATCACAGGGACTTTGAAAAAATGCGTCAAGGTTTCAAACTGGGGAGCTTCCACCCGGACGGCGAATTCAAAGACCTTGTGCTCGTTCACGGATTCAGCAGGGATAGAGACCGGCCAGAACGTAAAGGTTCCGGCTGTATTGGCTACCAGGTTATAGGGGTTCTGCCAGTTGGCGTCCTTCATGGCAACGAGATCGCCCTTGTGGCGGAGCTCCACTTTTACGTTCGACAGCGGGGCGAAATTGTTACCGTCAAAAAGACGGCCTGCAATCGTGGGGATGTTGAAAACCGGATTGTTAAGATCCCTGACGCCTTCGCCTGAAGCCGGGGTATGCTGGAAATTCGGCCGCTGGTTGTGGCTGACCCGCTTGAGGCCCTCGTAAATCAGGGCCGTAATGTCCGCCTCCCGCTGCTGGCGTTCAATGGTTACCTGCTGAACCCTCGCTGCCCCCCGGTTGGAAACGATGTAGTGAGGCGGCGTGCGGTTCAGTACGTAACAGGCGGTGTCCATCCGGCACTGGCTGCAGGTACAGAATTTTTCCAGATTTCCTTCTTTTTCAAGAGTAGAGAAAATATCCTCTACCTTAGACAGGATGATCTCTTCAACAGTATTGTGCAGTTCCATATTCTTTCTCCCGCTAATATTCCCTATTCTAACTGTAACCATTTTTGAGTTATTTTCAAGATGGAACAACCCTTGGGAGACCATTTGGCTTCGGGCATAAAAATTCGGATAATCCGCAGGGATTTTACAAACCCTTCTACTAATTCCGGCTTGAACGCGCTGGAGCTGTTATTGAAGAATCGTTCCTCGTCGGTCACGAAGAGATCTGATTCAAAGGAGATAGGTTCAGGAATATCAATGATGATATCTTCCGGGAGGATATCCAAGCCCAGATTCAGGGAAAGCTCTTCGGCCAGGCTTTTTTCCAGTGACGAGCGGCGGCGTATATCCAGGAGCTCCTGGCGGATTTTCTGGCCTGTTTGATCAAAAGGGATTTCTGCCGCTGTTTCGTAAAGCCTGCCGTCCCGGAGCATAGAAGCCAGGGAAAAAAGAGCCCCGTCCTTGGCAGCCCGGCTGTCGAGGAGGAAAAAAAGGCCCTGGTCGTCCAGGTTGTAGAGCTCTTCTCCGGCGATAATCCCCCTTTCCAGGGCCCCTAAAAGGATCTTCTTCATCATGGCCGTAGCGGATCGGACAGAACGGTGCCAGTAGACTGTCCGGTACATAAGGTATTTGGAAAAAAGCACGGACTCCACAGAAGGTATGCCCCTGCTGTCTATGTTTACTCCCTGTTCAGGATGGGGATGGAGCCGGGAAAGGATAAAGTCCACATCCTGGGCGCCGTAGGGGACCCCGCAGTACTGGGCGTCCCGGCTAAGGTAGTCAAGTTTATCCGGGTCAAGAACCCCGGAAAGGAGCTTCCGGTAAAAAAGGATCTCTTTCCCCTGTTCCGGCGCCGAGTTGTCCACAATAGCGGCGCAGAATTCCGGGTCCCCGCCGGCGTTTTTCACCAGGCTTTTCACCGGCTCAAGTCTGATGATTTTTGCGGTCAGACGCTCATGAACCTCCAATGGCAGTTCCTTGAGGGAATGGGTATAGGGAAAATGCCCCAGATCATGTAGCAGAGCGGCGCAGAGGAAGGAAAAAACCCCTTCGGCGCTGAGCCGTTCCCCGGCGCCCTGTTCGGCAAGACTGATAAGGAGCCGCCGGGCCAGGTGGTAGACCCCGATGGAATGGCCCGCCCGGGTATGGGTGGCCCCGGGGTAGACATGAAAGGCCGGCCCCAACTGCATGATCCTGTGGAGCCGCATAAAAGGGCCGCATTCGGTCAGGGCCCTGATGCCCGCTGTCAGGTACACATGACCCCAAAGGCTGTCCCTGATAGGCTCGGAAAACCCGGTCCTCAGGCAGTCAAGGATGTTCTTGCTCATGAAGTTATGCTAACGGAAAAGCCATCCCGGTGGAAGGGCAGGGAGGAGGGGAGTTAAGCCTTTACCCCCGTACAAACCGGGCCAGTAGGAGGTTCGGGGCTCTGGAACGTTATGCGCGCTATGCTACGGGAAAATCAAAATAGCTATCGGGGTATGGTTCGTTTCTTAATACATAATGCCACCATTCGAAACTATATGATTCAAACCCGCTGTTTTCCATGATGGAACGCAGACGCCTGCGATTTTGCGCTTCCATGCCTGCAATCGCTTTTGCCGTATGATGCGAACGCTCATCCATAAAATCGAAGCCGCCTCCCATGGAAACAAGCGCGCCCGTATCCAGGCGGTAAAGCGTAAGATCAACGGCGCTTCCGCGGCTATGACTTGATTGTGACGCTACATATCCTTTTGAAACCATTTCAGCCCGCTCAATATTCGGATAGTATCTTTCTTTTGTAAGCTTGTCCTCCGGTTGCCTGGCCCAGCGCAGGAAGCAATCTACCGCACGTTTGGGCCGGTACCCGTCCCATAACAGCAAACCGTACCCAAGAGCCGCCGCCTGTTTCTGCGCCTCCAGCGGCGCAAGCGCCAGGGAATATGTTCCCGTTATACGGTTGACCTCATATCCGTCTACCGGTTTCCCTGTGAAATTGTCCCATGTGGCGTATTTGGCGTCCCAGCGGACACCGCGCAGTATTTCATCTAAAAAAACAAATCCCCTATCCATACTTTTCAACCCTCCAAAGCTAATGTGATCAAGCGGTCAATCAATCCCGGAAGCGTTATACCCGCGGCGGCCATCATACGGGGATAACGGCTGTACGATGTGAAACCGGGGAGGGTATTGACCTCGTTAAGTACAATGCGGCCGTCTTCCTGTAGGAACATATCAACACGGGAAAGACCTCTACAGCCAAGCGTTTGGTATATTTTTTTGCCGTTTCCCGTATCCATTCGCGTTCCTCCGCAGGCCGGCCGGCAGGAACGGTAATAACCGCGTTTTCGAACCTTTTTTCGGCTCGGCTTCCTGATGAATGCGAAAGATGCTGTGGGACAGTCTGATTTTGTCCACCTCGCCGGCGATCAAACCGGAACTGTTTCCCAATACGGCACAGCCGACCTCACAGCCCAAGACAGCCTGCTCAATTAAGATTTTGCTGTCATACTGTCCTACCGATTCAATTGCGGCGTTCAATTCGTCCGGCCTATTGACTTTGTTCACGCCAAAGGATGAGCCTGAACGCGCCGGTTTAACGAAAACAGGGTAGGTAAGCGCGTCTGCCGCCGGCCTATAGTCTTGATTGATA
>JAISZE010000104.1 GCA_031269405.1 Treponema sp.
GTTTTGAACTGCGGCAGCCACTCCCTCTCGGCTTTGAACATCTTGTTGACCATTTCCTTGATCTCCTGCATGGAACAAACCGCCGAGCTCAGGGGATCGTAGAGGCAGGCGTGGAATATCTTGCGGGGATCGCCTTCAAGGCAGCCTTCCACAGCCAGTTCTTCGCAGCGGGCGCTGGTATTTACCAGCAGGGCAAGCTGTTCCGGCAGGGGGCCGACATGGACGGGATGGAAGCCGGCCTTATCCGCAAAGACAGGGGCCTCGACGCAGCAGCCTTCGGGCAGGTTGTCGATAAGTCCAAAGTTCCGCACATTGCCATTGAACTGAAACACCGTCTGATCGCCGAATACGGCATTAAAGATGTAAGAGGCGTACTCATGCTGCCTTGTCAGATCAATATCGCCTTTTATCCACTTGTTGAATTCCTCCCGGCGGTGATCGTCGCGGGTATTGACGGGCTGTTCCTGCATTATTTTCCAGAGATCATGCCCCGGATTCCAGCCGGTGCCGTGGGTGCAGTACTTTTCGATAAGATCGGGCCTTTTGCGGAACCACTGGTTGTACTCCGAGTTGTGTCCCGAAGACTCGGTAACGTAATAATCAAGGTGGAGGAACATCTCGTTTCTCACCTGTTCTTCGTTGTATATTTCCGGCTTTTTCATCAGCTCCCTGAGTTTGGGATACGCATCCTCGCCCTTCCAAAGATACTCAAGGTAGAATGCCTGATGGTTTATGCCGGCGCAGACATAGTCAATGTCTTTCATATCGGCGCCAAGCCAGCGGGCAAGCATCTCGGCGGTTCCCTGAACCGAATGACAGAGCCCCGTGGTTCTGACTCTGGAGATAGACTGCATAGCCCGGCAGAGCATGGCCATGGGATTCGTATAGTTGAGGAATACAGCGTTCGGGCAGTACTTTTCGATATCCATAAGAATATCCTTCATGGGATTCCATGTCCGCAGGAAGCGGAAGATCCCCGACGGCCCGCGGGTATCGCCGATATTAATGGACACATTGTAGCTTTCCGGAATGCCGATATCCGCCTTGACGGCTTCCGTTCCGCCATAGGCAATGGTGGTAACCACGCCGTCGGCGCCCTCAAGAACCTCGGCCCTGTCGCTTACGGCTATAACCTCGGCAGGATATTTTCCCAGTTCAATGATCTTCTCCACGGCGGCTTTAGCCAGCGCAAGGTTCTCTTTATCAAGATCAACCAGTGCGATGGTAGAGTCGGAGAGGGCGGGGAATGTAAGAAGATCCCGTGTCAGGTTTCTGGTAAAAACCTGGCTGCCGGCGCCGATAAAAACAATCTTTTTCCTTGACATGATACTGCTCCATTGTGATAAAAATTTACCGATCCGGCATTACCGGACCGGCATTGCTTAACCGTGTTAAAAGCCGCCAATACAAGTCCTTATTAACACCTCTTATAGACAGACGCTATTTAATGGCGCCGTCCATAATTCCTTTAATAAAGTACTTTTGTAAGAAAATGTAAAGAAGCGCTATGGGGATCACCACCAACAGCGCCATGGCTGCGGCTATGTGGGGATCAGAGCTGGTAAGGGAAAAAAACGAGGCGATTGCCAAAGTGACTACCTGCATGGCGGGTTTTTGCAGGAAGTAGAGGGAATACTGGTAGTCGTTCCATACGGGAACCGCGGTAAGGATCACGATGGAAATGATAACAGGCTTAAGCAGGGGAGCTACGATCCGGTAGAAAATAGCATAGACGCTGCTGCCGTCTATAAGGGCCGCCTCGTCCAGTTCCCGTGGGATGGTATTGATAAAGTTGGAGATCATATAGATCGCCAGCGGCAGATTAAAAGCGGTATGGACCATCACTATCCCCGGATAGTTGCTTATCATGCCCATGCGGATAAGCATAACATAGAGGGGGACGAGGAGGCTCAGGGCGGGGATCATCATCATCGAAAGGATAAAAGACTTTACCTTCAGGTTGAGTTTTGAGGGATTCCGTGCCAGGGGGTAGGACGCCATGGCCGCGAGAATTACTACCAATACGGTTGATAAAACGCTGATCACTGCAGTATTGAAAAAGGCACGGGGCAGGTTGCTGCTCCGGAAGGCATTAACAAAGTTTTGCCAGTACGGCCTGGCGGGCAGAGTCCAATAAGAGCTGACATCGCTCTGGGGTTTAAGGCTTACGGTGACGGAGATATAGACCGGCACAAGCTGGATGGCGCAAATGATAAGGGCCAGGATATATTTCCACCAGTATTTGATTTTCATAGGTACTCCACCTCGTTCCGCTTAAAGACGCCCTGCACGATTAAGGTGATGCCGAGGATCAGGACGAAAAGTGAAAAGCCGATTGCCGCCGCGTAGCCTGCGTTCTGGGAGGCAAAATAGGTAACGTGAATAAAAGTAGCCAGGGAATGAGTGGTGTAACCCGGCCCGCCGCCGGTCAAAGCCTTGATTACATCAAAAAGCTTTAAGCCGCCGATAAGGTTGATCATCACGCTGGTCATAAACGAGGGGTAGAGGAGGGGAAGGGTAATCTTCAAAAATACCCCGCGGTTTCCCGCACCCTCTATCCGGGCCGCCTCATAGTAGATCCGGGGGATTCCCTGAAGCCCTGCCAGATAGATGATCATGGAGATGCCGTAGTACTGAAACGAATTAATAATAACCATCAGGGGAACGGTTACCTGGGTGGAGGAAAGCCAAAGCACCGGCTCCCTGCCAAAAAGGGCCGCAATATCGTTCAAGGCCCCGGAATATTCGGTAAGGTAGCGCCACATAAAACCCATGATTACCCCCGATATCATGGCGGGAAGGTACACAATGGTTCTTACCGCGTCGCGGCCCTTAAAGGCCCTGTTCAGGAGCAAGGCCGCCGAGAGTCCCAGAAGCTGCTGCAAAAAGGTGCTTCCGAAACCGTAGATCAGCGTGTTGATCAGAGAACCAAGAAAATTCGAATCCTCGACGATGCGCAGGAAATTCCCAAATCCTATGTACCGGTAGTTTTGCGAAAATCCGTTCCAGTTGGTAAAGGAGATACGCAGGCCGTCCATGAATGGATAGATGATAAACCACAGCAGCATTATCAGGGCCGGAAGATAGAGAATATTGGCCTTTTTATAAACGGAATTCATGCGAATTAACCCCCTGTTTCAGCTTGCGCCCCGAGAAATACCGGGAAGCTAAAGAAAGCCGCCCTTTTCCGGGGCGGCTTTTATGACAGAATTACTGCTGTTGGGCTCTGAGATCCCGGTAATCATTGCGAAGCCGGGAAACGGCCTGTTCCTTGGTCAGGGTGTTGGCAAGAAGGCCGCTGGCGGTCTTGCAAAGGGCGTCCCACATGCCGCTGGGCAGGTAGGCCCGGTCAAAGTAGGGGAAGCCCCGAATGCCCTGGAGGCGATCGAAGTAGGGTTTCAGTTCGGAAAGATCGGCGCCGTACCCCGGCCCCACAAGGCCCGCCTCGCACCGGTCCAGGGTAGCAACCCGGTTGATGATCTCCGGCTGGGTGCAGTACTCAAGGAATTTAAGGGACTCCGCCTTACGGCCGCCGTCCTTGTAAACCCCCAGGGTAAAACGCTCGCCGGAAGTTAAGGTGGGGGGATCGCCGGGGCTGTTGGAGGGCACGGCGATAAAGCCGATCCGGGCAGAGGGATTGACAAGTTTGGCCCTGGTGATGGCGTTATTGGCCGACATGACAAAGGCCGCCTCTCCGGTTCCCAGGCGCCTGAACTGATTCTCCTCGGTGCCCTGGGTATAGTCAGGGTTCAGCCAGCCCTTGTCCCGGAGTTCAAGCAGGAAGTCCTGGATGATCCCCCAGTTGTTCCAGTCGAAGGAACCGTCCTGCAGGGCGGTCCGGTAGTTTGCCTTGTCGTTGGTTACCATGAAGCTCTGGCCCAGGGTATTGTAGATGGTCCCCACGGTCCAGTCTTCCGAAGCATTGCCGGCAATGTCCAGGGGGATCTTTCCCGCTGCCTTGACCTTGGCGCAGGCGGCGCGGAAATCGTCCCAGGTCTTAATCGACCAAATATCCACCCCCACCGACTCAAGGGTATCCTGGTTTACCACGATGCCCTGGGATTCCACATTGAAGGGGAGGACAAAGATCTGCCCCTTGGCATTGCTGATTACGGGAATGATCTTGGGATTAACCTTGGAAGCCCAGCCTTGGTTGTTCAGAGGTTCCAGGTATTCGGAGTAACGGGCCACCGACCAGCCGTGGGTGGACCAGATATCGGGAAGATCCCGGGCCGCCATCTTGGTTTTCATGGTGACTTCGTAATCGGGGTAATATCCCATCTCGAGCTTAAGGCCGGGATTGGCGGCTTCATAATCCTTGGCAACCTGGAGCATGTACTGGTGCACCTGTTCGGCGGGGGTATAATTTATGGCGGCGGTCAGGGTAACCGGCCCTCCCTGTTTGCGGCCGCCGGCAAAGGCCAAAACGGCTCCGGCGCAGAGTACCAGGACGATAAGAACAATACGTTTCATAAGAAATTCTCCTTGAAAAAAGAAATTGGGATTTGCAGGTACAAACCTGCATGATATTATGTAAGCATAAGCCTATTAAATTTTACCGTCAAGATTTTTTTACGTTATTTGTGATTATTTATAGAATTTCAAATACTATTCCTCCAAACAGATGTGTAAGGAGGAGGTATATGAGGATTCTTTTAAGGCGGCCTAAAGCAATTCTTTCGAATTACTTACCCGCTTTTTCAAGCAAGCCGTAATACATGGAAAAAAGGCTGGAATACCAGTCAACCAGCTCTTTTACCGGCATGTCCCATTTATTGGGATACTGCGCGTTTATCCCGGAACGGAGGGAATCTACAAATTCAAAGTCCTCCTCCGCCTCGCCGGAAAGCCGCGCCGTCTCTACCCGGCTCATCAGCCTGGTCAATTCAGCAGGATATACGGTATTGGGGAAGACGGCGCTAACAAATTCCAGATTGGCATTGTTTTCCAGCATGTAGGCGACATACTGAACCGCCAGCTTCCTGCCCCTGGTGGCGCTGTCTTCGGGGTAGCCGTCGTCGCGGACCGGATCTCCGCCGTTTGAAGGGGCGCTTTGACAGGCAAAGAGCAGCAGCAAAGCCGGGAACAGGATCAGGTTTTTTACAGTTTTCTTCATAATAACTTCCTTATCACCTATGGAATTTTTATTTCCGTCTACGGGAATTAACGAACCGGAGGAAATCGTTGATATTCTTGACGACAATCT
This sequence comes from Treponema sp., assembly GCA_031269405.1. The sequence continues at coordinate 5,207 of JAISZE010000104.1, forward strand.
TGCCGGGATACATCTCCATCCGCTGCTGGGCAACAAACTGGCGCAGGGTTTCGTTGGTGTCCTTGACGCTCATGCCGGCCCAGTGGGCAATATCATCAACAGTAGTACTGAACTCCCGGCGCTCCGTGGTCTTATCGATGTTGAGCTGGATTTCATCCAGCATGAGGAAGACATCGGCAACCTTGGCCTGCGGTTCTTCCAGGGTAAG
>JAISZE010000174.1 GCA_031269405.1 Treponema sp.
TGGCGGCTCAACCGGGTGGAGGCTTCGTTAACGGCGTTCTGCACCGCCTGGGAACCCCCGTTGCCGTCGCTGATAAGGATAATTTTCCGGCGCCTTTCCCCAGGCAGGGAAGCGGCGTATTTCTCCGCGAAACTCAAAGCGCCAGCTATATCGGAATCAGGGTACAGGGGATACATCAGCAGCAGGCGGCCTGCGATAGTTTGAATATCCCCCTCTCCCTCAACAAGGCGGGATATTTCCAGTTTTGGCTCCCTGGAAAAAGAAACAAGATGAAAGGTGTCGCCTATGCGCAGGAATTCCTTGAGGAAAGGCCCGGTAAGATAATCGCTGGTTTCAAAATAGGAATCGCTCATACTGGCAGAAGTGTCCAGGAGCACCACAAGATCCATAGGGCCGCCTGCCTGGCCCAAAGCGGAAAAAACTATTCCCAGGATAAGAATTAAGGCAAATACCGTCTTTCGCATGTATCGCTCCTTGACGCGGTCCCGGCTACAGAGCCGCCGATATGGATTCCACCCTGTAGATTACTTTGTCGTTATTGATAGAAAATTCGACCTCATCCCCCACAGCCTTGCCGAATACGGCTTTCCCGAAAGGGGACTGGTAGGAAATAACCCGGTTATCCGGATCCGATTCCCAGGGCCCCAGAATAATGTATTCCACGTTTTTCCTACTCCCGGTATCCAGAAGGGACACCCTGGTCCCGAAGGAAACCCTGGATGTGTTGACAGCCGCAGGATCGAAAAGCTGGGCCCTGGCGATTTCCTCTTTGAGCGTCGCTACTGTGGAATTGAGCAGTTCCTGCTTTTCTTTAGCCGCCTTGTATTCGGCGTTCTCCCTGAGGTCCCCCAGGGAGAGGGCAAAGGCGATTTCCTTGGAGTTAGCAGGGATCTCTTCGTCCATGATATGCGCAAGCTGCTTCTGTTTTTCGTCGTATTTCCCGATAGTGGCGATAAGCCCCAGGACTGCGGCTTTCTTCTCTTCTTCCCCGAAGAACTTAAAGTCCGGATGGTTCGCCAGTATGCGGTTTTTGAGGAACAGCTTGTCAGCCGGATCAAGATCCTTTACATCATTGATAAAGGTGTAGATCCTGATAATCGTGTCCACATCGGCGTTGTCTATAAAGTTGTTAAGAGCGTCCTCCTTGAAGAGGATGCTGTAGACCTGTTTATTGATCTTCCGGTTGTCCGCAGTGTCCCTGCGGTTTTCAATTTCCCTGTAGGTAATGTCCAGAATATGGATAAGGCTGATGAGCTGTTTCTCAAAGGAAATGTCCGCCTTTTCATACCATTCTTCGCGGCTCATATTCTTGAAGAACCAGACCACCGCTTCCCGGTACTCCCTGATATTGTCAAAGCATTTTACCGTCAACACGGTAAGCTTATCCTCATAACCTTCCCGCTGGAGATCGCTGATAATGGAAGAAAGGGGATGTTTCGGGAACAGATCAACGAATATATCCGCCCAGTTAGGGACAAAAAGCCTGATATGCCGCAGGAATTCCTCTTTCAGCTTCACATCCCTGAGGTTGAGGAAGATGACTTCAGGATTTTCGACGCTGTTGAAGATTTCCAGGAAGTTGAGTTTTATACCTGCGCTTAAGTGGGGATTCTGGGAGATAAGATCCTTCACCAGGAGGAAGGAAGCCACTACCTGTTCGTTCACCTGACTGTAGGATTTGAGGTAGCCCAGGAAATACGCGAACATTTCTGAGAAATATTCCGAATCCAGTTCGGCGTCCTTCAGGGAAACAAAGCTGCGTATCACGGCGGCTCTGTCGAAAAAGTTGCGTTCAGCCTTGAATTCGGCAAAGAGCTTTTCTTCCATGGAAATAGGCCGTTCCCTGACAGTAAAGAGATCGATGTTTTCAGGACTTACGCCAAAAGAGGGATCGCTTTTGAGTATGTCCCTGGCCTTGGCGCTCCAACTGGTCCATTCCCCCGGGGAAAGCACGCCGGGCGCCAGTTCCACCTTGATCCGTTTGATGTCGCAGGAATTACCAAAGCTTCGAATCACCGTTTTAAGGGCCCAGGCGTGATCTTCCTTGATTTTGTCCTGGAGCTTTTCTTTTTTCCATGTGGCTTTTAAAACCCAGATATGGTTTTTTGAAAGCGTCTGGAGGGCTTCTACGGCCATTTTAAGGGACATGGAATGGTTCCGCTTCCTGGCAAAGTCGATGACTATGTCGTCGCCGTGCACGCTGGCGATGCGGCCCACCCCCCAGGTCCTGTGGAACACGAAATTCCCCTTGTCAAAGGCGATATGTTTTTCAAAATCCGCCACTGCTTCGTGGATATTCCGCCAGTTCTGGGACAGGTTGGATATGCGGATGTATTCTTCCAGTTGGCTGTGGCCGGCGTACTTTTTCCTGAAAGCCTCGGTAATGTCCCTTCTGGCCTGTTTATCATCGTCGTCGTATTCCAGGATGATCTTCAGCACCGTAACGGCGGTGTTTACGTCGCCGCGTTTCATGCAGACATCGTATACATCCCGAAGCAGGAGCACCGCTTTGTCGTCGCTGATGTTTTTGGCTATACGCTTCTGCACATGGAGGAAAAAATCGATGTCTTCAGGGCAGTACTTGAGGAGTTTCTCCCAAATCTCTTTGATATTGCTGAAAAGCTGTTTGGCGATGTACCTGTGGAGGGCTTTTTTATAATAATCCACGGCGTTTTCCGTGTCCCCGAGCTTTTCAAAATGTTCAGCCAGGGACTTGGCCAGATCCGCCTCTTCGTAATCCACCTTGACCAGCCGCTCCCAGATCCTGTAAACCGATTCTTCGTCATTTTCGTTTTTATAACATTCCGCCAGGGTACGAAGGGCGAATTTGGATTCCCCGAAATCCAGAATCCCTTCGCAGAGGTATTTGACGATAGTCCACTTGTGGTTATCCACGAATATGGTAACCAGGCTGATCATGGCCGAATCGTCAATAAGCTGCCGCGAAAGGGCGGTCATCCCCGACAGGTAGAGGGCGATAATGCTGTTTTTCGTGTGGATCAGGTGATCTTCGCAGAGTTTCTTGAGATCGTCCTCCAACCGGCTCGCCCGGGCTTCCTTCAGGATCCCGTCAAGCTCCTTGAACTGGCTTGTTGAATAATTGCTCAAAGCGGCGCGGGTCCATTTTTCCTCGTTCAGCATTTCCTGGACATTCTTACTGAGACCAGCCAGGTCCTTGGACCCGGCTGCCGAACCTACTGCCTCAACTTCAGACATCTCGTACTCCTCTGTTAGTTTCGATACTGTTCATATATGACCGGATCGATAAATTGTATCTTCAGCATGGTCTCTTCCACCATATCCGAATTATTCCGGACATTCTCATAATAATCGATAAGCCTGAAATACCGGTTTAAAAGCCGGGGTTTCAAAAGCCCCGGGTCCTGCCCGCTGCGGAGATCGTTTTCCAGCGACAGGATGGACTGCTTTAATTTGCCCAGATCCACCGGTTTTAGTTCCCGCTTGATGGAAAAGACCCCCCAGATGCTGCCGTAAACAGGGAGCCATTCCACAAGTTCCGGCCCTTCGTACCCCAGTTCCGCCACCTTCAGGCGGAGCCGGAATATTATCTCCGATTCCAGGGACAGAAGATCGATGTTCTGGGGATCCAAAAAAAAGGCTTCCCTAAACAGCACCTTTGCCGCCCTGATGTCCCCCAACAGGGCCTTAACATCCGCAAGTTCCGAAAGAGCGGCGCCGTCTTCTTCTCTGAGGCTGACCGCCTGTTCCATATACTTGACCGCCTCTTCGTAGTTTCCTACGCCTTTATAGCAGCGTCCGGCCTGGAGCAGCACTTCAGGGTCCTGTTTGCTCGTTCCGTCCCCCAAAACATCCCCAAAAGAGGCAAGGGCCAGGGAAAAAACATAGCGCCGTAGGGCGTACAGGCAGGAGTCAAAAGGGGCTTCCCTTATACTCCCGGCAAAGGCGTAAAAAGGTTTCCACTGGGAAAGGATAAACCCGCCTTTCTCATAAGGGCTGTGGAAATCCTCCAGACACTTTATCCGTTCAAGCCACCACGTCAGGCACTTCAGGGCATACAGCACTTCGGGATGCTCGTAATCTTTTTTCAGCGCGTCCTGCAGATACAGGAAGGCCTGGGCGGCCTCAGAATCCTTAAGGCTTTTATAGGCTTTCTGAATCAACCCCTCCGTTGCAGATCCGCTTTCTGCACTTTTATCCGATGTTTCTCCATTCATGGCTTGAATAGTTTCTTACAATCTGGTAAACAATATATCTTTTATATAATAGCACATTAAGGGCCTTTTGCAATAGCCCGGCGCAGGGGCCTACTGTACAGGAGAGGTTCTTGGGATTATCATTATAACATGAAGAAGCCTTTTGTCGCCCCTTCTGTTTTGGCTGCGGATTTTTCCCGGCTCGACGCCGCAGCGGCGGAAATCGACGCTTCCGGGGCGGAATGGACCCATCTGGATGTTATGGACGGCCATTTTGTCCCTAACCTGACCTTTGGCCCCAAAATGGTGAAGGATCTGCGCCCCCATAGCCGTTCAATTTTCGACGTCCACCTGATGGTAAGCAATCCGGGGGACCTTTTCGGCCCTTTTGCCCAGGCAGGGGCGGATTACATCACTTTCCACGCTGAAGCGGCTGTGCATATCCACCGCCTCCTGCAGGCTGTCCGGGATCTGGGGAAAAAGCCGGGAATCAGCATCGTGCCGTCAACGCCGGTTTCCACCGTCGAAGAGGTGCTCCCGGTTCTGGATCTCGTGCTGGTTATGACCGTGAACCCGGGATTCGGAGGCCAGGCCCTTATCGGGGAATGTCTTGAAAAGGTGAAAAAGCTGGTCAGGATCCGGGAAGAACTGGGCCTGTCGTTCCTGATTTCCGTTGACGGCGGGGTAAACCCTTCCACAGCGTCCCGTGTCCGGGAAGCGGGGGTGGATGTCATGGTAGCAGGCGAGGCTTTCTTCAAGGCTCCGGACAAGAAAGCCCTTGTGGCTCTTCTTAAGGGTTAACGCCTGAGGGCCGAAAATAAAAGGTAAGGAGCGTTTTTTAATGGTTCGTTGCAAACATGCGGTTTTCGCCCTGGTATTGGCGCTGGTTGCAGGGAGCATCCATTCACAATCGATCCTGACCCGGCTCCAGGAGGGGATCAGCCTTTACAGCCAGGGCAGGTGGCTGGAAGCGGTAAGCGGGCTCAGGCGGGTGCAGGCTGATGCTTCTTCCTCAACCCAGCGGGCGGAGGCCCTTTACTGGATCGGCCTTGCGGAGCTTTTCGCAGGTGAATATGAAGCCGCCCTGGAGGACATGGAAATTCTTGAGCAGACAGATCCGGGGAACCGTCGGATTCAGGAATTGCCTTACCACAAAGGCAGGGGGCTCTACCATTTAGGCCGTTACGATGAAGCTGTGGTACTCCTGAAAACCTACGCCGATTCGGTTCCCACCAATGCGGACGGAAGCCTGAACCCGCAAAATGCCTCCAAAAAAGCCGCGGCCCTTTACTGGACCGGGGAATGTCTCTATTCCATGGGGCTTTTGGACAAGGCAAACGAGGTTTTCCTTCTTATTACTGATGAATACCCCTATAGCCCCAAATACGAAGCCTCGGTTTACCGTATGGCGTTAATAAACCAGAAAAAAGTGGAAGCCGAACTCCTGGCCCTCCTTAAATGGAGCCACGAGGAATCCCTAAAAACCATGGAGGAATACCAGCGTCGGGAACATTCCTACGATCAGGCTCTTATCGCGTACCAGAAACGTATCGCCGATATGCTCAAAGACACGAGGCTTTCGGATCTGGAAAACGAAAACGCCCAGTACCGCCAGCAGCTTACTGCCGCGGATGAACGGATACGGCAGTTGGAAGGCGAACTTTACGAGGCCCTGGGCGGACTGTCTGCGGGATCCGGCAGGAACAACCCCGATCCGGTTCCACGCCTCAATTCCCTGCGGTCATCGGCGCTGGAACTCAGGGATGCGCTTCTTAATAACGGGGTTTTAGCGGCCCCGGGGTCCGGCAGATGATCCGTTTCCGTTTTTTCCGGATGGTCCTGCTCCTGGGTTTCTTCCTGCCTGCCCTTAACGCCGCGGAATACTCGGAAGGTTCCGTAAAACTGGCCCTTATGGAAGGCAGCGGACGTTTTTCCCTCTATGCCTCAAACGCCGGTTCCCGGACCGGTTACGAACCGCTCTTTGCGGATCAGGACCTCCGTACCAGTTTCCTTTCGGTTATGGTGAACGACCGTTCCTACAAGCTCGGGGACACTTCGACCTTTAAAATCCGCCTTGGAACGGACCCGGATCGACCTTCCCTGATTTTTGAATCCCCCTTTCTCCTGGTAACCGAGGAATTTTCCTTTATAAAAACCGAAGGGTCCCAGGATACCAACGGCGTTTCCCTTACCATCACCCTGGAGAACCGGGGAGACCCGTCGGCTCTGGGGGCAAGGCTCCTCCTGGATACCAGTCTGGGCGAAGGCGGCAGGCAGCCTCCTTTTACAACATCCGGCAGGTCTATAGAGTCGGAAACTCTTATCGAAAAGGGAAGCCCGGAGTCCTGGTGGTTTTCAGGCGGCAGCGGGCTTTTCCTTATGGGCAGTATTTTCAATTCCGCCGGAGACGGGCCTGACAGCGTGCACTTCGCCAACTGGAAACGCCTTAACGACGTGCCCTGGAAAGCTCCTTATGCTGCAGGAAGGAATTTTAATGCCCCTCCTTATTCGGTAGGGGATTCGGCAGTATGCTACTATTTTGAACCCCGGCTCCTCGCCAGGAGGGAACGCCGTTCCTTTACAGTTACCCTCGCTGCCTGGAGAGGCCCCGCTCTCCCCCAGGTTACGGCTATCGGTCCTTCAGATGCAGTCCAAGGGGATGAACGCCAGCAGGATCTGGCGCTGATCCGCCAGCTTATCGCCACGATAGACGGTTGCCTTGCCGCAGGCGGCGCTTCTGAGGAAGAGCTCGCCTCTATGGAGCAGACCCTTCGGCGGCTTATGAACAAATACGGGTTTTCGCCCCCTTCGCAGCAGTAACATGAAAAGCGATCCCCTTCTCAAAGCGAACCGCCTTGCGCATCGAGGCAATTACGACAGGGCTATCAAAACTCTGGAGCCTGAGGTAAACCGGTATTACGGCTCTTACACGTATTACTATTTGTTGGGAGTCTCGTACCTCCATTCCAAGGTCTTCGGCATGGCCCTGACCTACCTCAAGCTCGCCAGGGAAATCAGGTTAACCGATGTTTCCACCCTCCTGGGGCTGGCTGCCCTTTATCTTAACCACGGCGATACGGACCGGGCTGTGGATCTCTACCTGGAAGTCCAGGAACAGGACGAAAAAAACCGTATCGCCCGGAGGGCCCTTAAAGTGATACGCAAATATCCGGGTCCTGAAAACATGTCAGCCTGGATAGAATCAGGTAAACTCCATACCCTGTTTCCGCCTCTGCCCAAACTGCCCCGTCAGCCTGGACGCCTTGCCGCGGCTCTTACCGGTGGCGCGGCAGTTCTGCTCATTTCCGGCCTGATCCTGGGCAGGACCGGAATCCTGCCTGTCCCCGGGGGTGCCAGGCGTCCGGGAATGACGGAGCTGGCCCTGGCCCGGGAGGACCAGGACGCCCCGATGCAGATAGACGGCAGCTACCGGTATGTGCTCACCAGGAACCAGGTCCTGGATAATTACAACGAAGCCCGCCGCCTCTTTGCCTCGTACCGGGACGAAGCCGCCAGAGTCAGCCTGAACCGTCTTTTGGAATCCAACGCTCCTGAGGCGGTAAAAAACAAGGCCAGGCTTCTCCTTTCGTATATGGAGCCCCCTGGGTTCGATACCCTTAAAGATCGTTTCAGTTACGCCGAAGTGATGCAGGAGCCGGGCCTTTACCGTGATTGCCATATCATCTGGCGCGGAATTGCCAGTAATATCGAAGTTCAGCAGCTCCATACTTCCTTTGATTTTCTGGTAGGCTACGATACACGCCGTACTGTGGAAGGTATCGTCAGAGTGGATTTCGATTTCGCTATCCCGGTAAATCCCGAATGGCCTGTGGAAATCCTGGGACGGGTCGTCTCTGTTTCCGGGGAACGGGGCCTGGAGATCCGCATCCAGGGTATAGCCCTGAACCAGGCTGGTCTTTTGGAACAGCAGGCCCGGCAATGAAAGCTGTGGTTCAACGGGTTAAAACCGCCTCGGTAACGGTAAACGGCAAGGTTACAGGGCGTATAGCCAGAGGCCTGCTGGTTTATCTAGGTGTTGCCGCAGGGGACACAGCAAAGGACGCCGGCTGGATATCGGACAAGATCGCCAATCTCCGTATCTTTGAAGATGCTGAAGGAAAAATGAACTGTTCGATAAAGGAAGTAATCGCCGCCCTGAACAGCGAAGAGGCTTCTTCCGGCGCCCATGACGGGGAATCCATAGGGATTCTGGCGGTTTCCCAGTTCACCCTCCTAGCCGACGCCTACAAGGGCCGCAGGCCTTACTACGGGGCAGCGGCAGAACCCCGGGAAGCGGAAACTTTGTACAGCTATTTCATGCAAAAGATCCGGGAACAGGGGCTCGTATGCGAAGCCGGGGTCTTCCGGACCAGCATGGAAGTAGCCTGCGTCAATGACGGCCCTGTTACGATCCTGCTGGATACCAGGGATCTGTGAGAAATTACTTCATTATATCTAAATTTGTTGACTGTTGCCGGTAATTACCGTTCGTAACAGCGCATCAGCATCTCGTACATTTCAGGATTGAAACGGTGGGTTCCGTGTCTACCAGGGCAATGTTTTTCCGTACCGCGCCGCGATGCCGCCGATTTTATTAAAGCGGCCCCAGCCGAAGATGATTTCCGTTGGAGCGAAGTAGGTAGGTTTCATGGAGTTCTTCTTCCTATCTCAGTTATTCCGGTAGATCTGATTACGCCGGATTTGTCCTCTTTAAGCCACAGAGACATAATATTATTCCCGGACCGCTTCCACCATAGCCGCCACGTTTTCAGGCGGCACATTGGGCAGCAGGGTTTCATGGCTGGGGGACACGATATAATTCGGGCCGAAAAGTTGCCGCAGGCGGAGGACCTCTTGCCGCACTTCTTCGGGTGTGCCGAAGGGAAGGATGCGCTGGGTGTCCACGCCGCCCATGAAAACAACCTTGCCCTTGTACTGGCTCAATGATTCAGCATCCATGTTTTTTGCCATTGCCTGCAGGGGATGGAGCACGTCCACCCCCGCCCGGATAAGCTGGGGAATCACCCGGTAAATGGAACCGCAGGAGTGCATCACCAGGTAATGCCCGTGCCGGTGGGCTTGATCGACCAGTTTGGTTATATACGGCAAAAGAAAGCGTTCAAAGGCTTCGGGGGAAATGAGCAGATCCAACTGGGAACCCAAATCAATGCCGATGAACAGCGCGTCGATCCGGTCTCCCGCCA
>JAISZE010000006.1 GCA_031269405.1 Treponema sp.
AAAGGCACCGGCGGTATGCCTCCGGGCTTTGCGGAAACCGGACAGATATACATCATCCGCCATGCGGACGGCGTGCATCACTCCAAATTCCAGGTAACCAAATTTAAATACGGTTACACCATGACTCTAAAATTCAGCCAGTTGGACTAAACCGGATGCCGGGTTACCTGAATTTAAGAATGTAACCGCGGACCGCAGGAATAGCGAGGGATAAGGGGGGGTCCGGAGGAACTCCGGGCCCAACGCCCTGAACCGTTCTTCCCCTTCGCCGCGCTGTCTCAAGGGGCCGGCGTCTCTTGGCCGGGAAGGGGGTTTGTACATGCGGCCCCGGCGGACGATGGAGTTTACTCCCCCCCGTCCCTAGGAGGCTAAACCTGACCTATACAATCCGTGGATTTCTTCTTCCCGGGGGTATCGGGGCTTACCTGCGGGTCAAGTTTAGTATACCCTAAGCTCTGGAGGCACTTTATGTCAGAACCATCCAAACGCGATGCCAAAGCCCCGAGATTCCTGCAAGTTACTGTTACCGACAGCGAAGGGAAAAACTGGGGAACCCTGATGGCAAGCCCCAAAGATTTTTCTTCAGGTTCAGTGGGGTATTACTGTTCAGGCAAGCTGACCAACCCGGAGAGCTCCGAACGGTATCAATGCGGCCTGACTTTTACGCTTATCGGATCAAAACCGGGCAGTTGAGCCGGCGGGGTTACCGGCTGCCTGCGGGTGTTATAGTTCCCGGTGAAATGATATAGACCACTCAAAGACGCCGTAAGGTTCCAGGGTGCGGTATTGATTATGCATCCTCGCCAGATCCGGGCGGTCGTAACTGCCGGAACAGGGTTCAAAGGCTATGTTGTACAAACCGTTTAAGGAGCCGCAGTTGAACCATATTCCCAGATACGGCAGTTTGTCCGCAGAGTAACGCATGGTGATGTTTGAGCCGTCTGAATAGATGTATCTGCACCCCCCTGTTTTTGCCGGTTCAGTAAAGAAGATTTTATACGCGGATTTTTCGGATTGAGGCGGTGTAAGGGCCCAGGCGGCGTCCCAGATAACAGGCTTGCCGTAATGCCCGGGTTTTTCCCTGGTGTCAAAAATCAGCGCCGCCCGGCTGCCTTCGGCGAATTCTGTTTCGATACGCGCTCCCTGTTCAGCCGCTATCATGCAGTGGGCGCCGTAGAGACATTCAAATTGAAAGGCTGTGTTATTAGTTACCCGGTAATCAACGGACAGCTCCCCTTTTTTTGAACGTATCCATTTTTCAAACCTGTAGCCAAAACGGGGGCTGTATACCCATAAATGAAGCGAGTTATTTTTCACTTCGTACTGCCACGCGAGGCTGCAGACCTCGCCGTGATCGGGAACCTCAATTCCTTCCCATGGAGGGAGGTTGTAAAAATAACGGTCGATAGTAGGAAACATGTCGTCAAAGGCGCTGCATTCGGCGTCTGTATACTTGCCGGCATAGTCCAACGGGCGGTATTTTTTTCCAGGACCCTGGGCAAGAATTTCCCTGCCGGTTTTGCAGTCTTTAAGGGACGCGAGCTTGCCTCCGTATCCGGGAAGGAAAAGCGCCCTAAGGCTGCCGGTGTTAACTTCGACAGCCGGAATATCTTTGTAGGTTGAAGTATTGATGCTGTTCATGTTTTCGGCCTCCTTTATATGGTTATTATCTGATGGTCATTATCTCACCGGGAGTTGCAAGGTTCAGCCTGCACTGCGGGGCTTTTTCAGGAAAAGCCGCAATGGCGTCGCCGGGGCTGCCCAGGGGCGCCGAATGGGCCGGGAAGGTCCAGAAATGATGGGGGATACACAGTTTCGCTCCGGTATCACGGGCTAATTCAGCGGCTTCATAGGCGTTGAGGTTTCCAAAGGCGCCGTTAATCGGAAGGAGCGCAATGTCAATTTTTCGCTTTAACACTTCCGAAAGGCGTTCTTTGTTATACGAAGTGTCCCCGGAAAAGTAGACTGCCGTAAAACCGAAATCCAGAATAAAGCCTAAGGCTTCGGGAGTTGAACTGCCGTGATCGCAGTCGGTAACGGTCAATACAAATTCATCGAATGGGTAATTGTTCCCTTTTGTTACTACGCTAAAACGGGAAACATCCAGATGGTTCTTCTTTAATTCCCCGATTGAGGCGATGTTGACATAGGCCTTCATGGTTTTGTTTTTAAGCAGGCCCGGCATGGCGTCTATGTCGAGATGATCCTGGTGCTCATGGGAGCATAAGAGTATATCGGCTTTTATTTCCTCAGGTTCGAAAAGCGGAGCGGCCATGCGTCTGAAACCCTGTCCGCAGTCTTTCTGAAGCACCCGGTTTACATAATCGGTTAAATAGGGATCGATTAAGATAATTTTTCCCTGATGGGTTTTGATCAGGAAACCTGCCTGCCCAAGCCAGACGAGGGCCAGTTCTTTTTCGCCGGGCCTGGCGTTTTCCAACTTGTTAATAAAGCTCATGATCGCCTCCGTTATTTTGGTGTGCTGAGCAATGCATTGATTGCCGCCGCTGCCCTGCGGCCTTCGCCCATGGCAAGTATCACCGTAGCCGCGCCGAGGACTATATCGCCCCCGGCGTAAACCTTGTCAAGGGATGTTTTCTGGTTTTCGTCTACCACGATGCGCCCGCGTTTATCAGACGCAAGTCCGGCGGTGGTTTTGACAATCAAGGGATTGCTTTCGTTTCCCAGCGCCACAATTACCGTATCGCAGGGGAAAACGTATTCCGAACCCTCTATGGGCACGGGGCTTCTGCGGCCCGAGGCATCGGGATCGCCAAGTTTAAACTGTTGAAGCTCCATGCCTGTTACCCGGTTCTTTTCATCCCCCAGAATACGGGAGGGGTTTCTGAGAAAATCAAAGATAACGCCTTCCTCAACGGCGTGGGTAACTTCTTCCGCCCTTGCAGGCATTTCTTCCCTGGTGCGGCGGTAAATTACATGGACTTCCCCGGCCCCAAGGCGCAGCGCCATCCGGGCTGCGTCCATGGCCACGTTCCCCCCTCCAATTACAGCGGCTATCTTAGGCGTGAATACAGGGGTAGCCGCCTTATCGGCATCGTAGGCTTTCATAAGATTTGTCCGCGTAAGGTATTCATTGGCGCTGAATACGCCTACCAGGTTCTCTCCCGGACAGCCGAGGAATTTGGGAAGCCCGGCGCCGACGCCTATGAACAGGGCCTCGAATCCGTCTTCGCCAAGGAGTTCCTCAATGGTCCTGGTCCGTCCTGCAAGGAAATTCAGTTCTATCTTTACGCCCATTTTTTGAAGGTTTTCAACTTCTTCTTTGACAATGCTTTTCGGCAGCCTGAATTCGGGAATCCCGTAAACCATGACGCCGCCTGGTTTATGAAAGGCCTCAAAAATGGTTACCTCATGGCCTTCCCGTGCCAGGTCCGCCGCTGCGGTCAGCCCTGCGGGGCCGGAACCGATTACGGCGGCTCTTTTTCCGGTTTTCGGTTTTATCGCCGGCGTCTCCCCCTTCCCCTGGGCCCGTTCCCAATCAGCGGCGAAACGTTCGAGCCTGCCGATGGCTACCGCCTTATCGACATCCTTTAAGCTCTTGCCTAGCGTGCAGTGCTCCTGGCATTGCTTTTCCTGGGGGCAGACTCTTCCGCATACCGCTGGCAGGAGATTTGTTTCCTTGATAATCCCCGCAGCGGCTTTAAAGTTGCCTTTTTGAATTTCAGCGATAAACCGGGGGATGGGAACCTGCACGGGGCAGCCTTTTACGCAGGGTTCGTTCCTGCATCCCAAACAGCGTTCCGCTTCAAGCCGGGCCTGGTCTTCGCGGTACCCCAGGGCGACTTCGTTCATATTGTTTCTGCGGATCTGCGGTTCCTGTACCGGCATTTCCTGGGGCGGAATCGCCATGCGTTCTTTTACGGACAAAGGTTCAGGGTTGATACGGCATTTGTGGCTGTCCTTGTCTTCCCGGTCTTTGTACGCCTTCAGACGGCTCATCATGTTTTCAAAGTCAACTTTGTACCCGTCAAATTCAGGGCCGTCAACGCAGACGAACTTGGTTTCCCCGCCTACGGTAACTCTGCAGCCGCCGCACATGCCGGTACCGTCGATCATGATGGTGTTCAGCGAAACCATTATGGGGATGTTGAATTCTTTTACCGCCGCAACGCAGAATTTCATCATAATTGGCGGGCCTATGGCCACTGCCATGTCCGGTTTGGACAGTCCGGCGCAGATTTTTTTGAGCGGTTCCGTAACGAGGGCTTTTTGCCCGTATGAACCGTCATCGGTTACAATAATTAGCTCGTCGGCGTACCTGCGCATGCGGTCTTCAAAGATGACAAGGTCTTTCGTCCTTGCGCCGGTGATGACGGTTACTTTGTTGCCCGCGTTTTTTAGGGCCTGAACGATGGGGTAAAGAGGCGCTGCGCCGATTCCGCCGCCTACGCAGACAACGCTGCCGAATTTTTCAATATGCGTCGGGTTCCCCAGGGGGCCCAGTATGTTTTCCACATAGTCCCCGGGCTCAAGCCGCGCCAGTTTACGGGTTGTTGCGCCGATGCTCTGGAATACCATGGTAATGGTTCCCTGTTTTTCGTCCGCGTCCGCGATAGTGAGGGGTATGCGTTCCCCCCAATCCGTATCGATCTGAACAATAAAAAATTGCCCCGCTTTACGCGCCCTGGCGACAAGCGGAGCCGTAACGGTGATTTCAAACACCTCTTCTGATAATTGCCTTTTGCTGAGTATCCGATTCATAACCTGACCTTTGGTTCGACTTCGCCCTGACGCCGCCGGCTTTCCGGATCAGGTACTGTAACGCACCCGTCAGGCAGAATGAGAATCCGGGGTTTGCCGTTATTTCGAACCGCCATTTCTTTTAACGCATCGTCCAGGGCATCCTGGAGGGAAGGAGCCTTTTTTATGAACAGCCTTTCCAATTGGGCAGCCGGTAATTCGGTAACCGCTTTTATCGACGCCCGTTCCGACACTTCCGCCATTTTAGCCGCTTTGTGATATCCCAGTCTATATCCGGCCTGAATCCGCTTAAGGGCCTCTGCGGGCGACGGGGCTTCCGACAAAAGTTTCACGTATGTTTCATCGCCGGTTCCGTTCCTGCAGGAAGATACCAGAATGAGGACGCCCCTGTCTTTGAGCGCCAGAGCGCCGTTGTCAATTGCCTTTTGGGATTGATAGAGATCGATATCCATAGGGAATTTGGCTGTTGATATGACAATATCGGCTTTCCCGGGTACCGGGACGCAGAATATCTTTCTGGCTGTCTCGACAGCGGCGTAGAAGGATTCGGCCAGGTCCCCTGCTGCTGCTGCTGCAATACGCTGCTCCCTGTCAAGAACGGTCATAAGGGAAAAAACCGGAACCTTGATTAAAGCCATGGCTTCCATCATGTCCTCGTGAACAGGATTCCCTTCAAGCGCAAGGGAGCGGGCGGCTGGCGACAAGGCCAGTTTGTGGTTTGCTTCAATTGTTTTATACCCTGCTGCGCCTGGAAGAAAAGCCTTTCTGCCCCCGGTAAACCCCGCGAAATAATGGGGCTCCACGCTGCCGGTGGCGATTATTCTGCCGGCTTCAAAGATACGTTTGTTTATCAGTACCGGTGTGCCCCTTTTGGTGGTTCCCAGGTTAACCATGTTTTCTTCTTTCCTAGCGTCGTGATGTATACAGCGGCCTCTTAACAGATCCCAAAACTGTCCCAAGATCTGTCTGTATCCGGCTTCGTCAGGGCCCTGGTGCGCGCCTGCGGCTACAAAGAAGGTTAGACGGTCTTTGGCAATACTTTTTCGTTCAAACACCGGAAGGAGTGTTTTGATGATCGTCTCCGTTGGGGTAGGCCTTGTGGCGTCATTAATGATGACAAGCACACTGTCCGCCCCGTTCAGGAAGCTTTCCAGGTTTTGATAGTTATTTCCGGTAGCATGCGGCCGGTTTAACGCTTCCCGGAGTATTTCTTCCTGGGTCCGGCTTACTTTATATTCATTAGGCTCAGCCGCTGCCAGCAGGCATTCATCAGGAAATTCAACAGGAACTATCCTGTCCAAATAGGGCAATCCAAGTTTCATATCAGCGTCCTTAGAAGGTTTACCTTCTATATATGATTTATCATATAATCTATCCCAGCTCCGTATGCGGCTGCCTGCGGTTTGTATCTACAATATTATGATACGCCTTTTTCAAATGATCCGCCATTTCCTTTGCGGCCCGTTTTTCATCTCCTGCCTGAATGGCCTTAAAGATGACCATGTGGTCCTGGATACTCTTAAGCGGCTGGCCCGTGATGCTCAATGTCGCTTTGCGGGATTCAGCGAGGAGCTCAGCCAGCAATTCCACGATAATAGCGAAAGCCTTGTTTTGCGAAGCCCGTGCGATTTCCAGATGGAACTGGTTGTCCCCCTCGATTCCGCTGCCTCCGGCTTCAACTTCAGACTGCATGTTGAGAATAGCGCCGTACATTTGGGCTATTTGCTGTTTTGTCGCGTTTTTAGCCGCAAGGCCGGCCATGTGCACTTCCAGATGCTGGCGTACTTCAATAATATCAGTAGCAAGTTTTTTGTCCTGGGCTACCATAGTGGATAATGGAGATAATACATGTTCAAGGGTGATGGAATTGACGTAATTGCCCCCGCCGGTGACGGAATAGATGTACCCCATGCTTTCCAGGGCCCGCAGCGCTTCTCTGAGTGATGTCCTGCTTACCCGCATCTCGTCTGCCAGTACCCGTTCAGGCGGCAGCTTTTGCCCCACTACCAGGGAACCTGAACGGATTTGTTTGATAATCATATCTACCACTTCTTCATAGATGCGTTTGTGCTGCACCTGTTCAAACATGCTGCCTCCGTACCGGTTTTAAATAATACCAATTTTTCTATTGTAATACCAGTCCCTTATCTGGTATAATCAATTTACCAAGCGGAGGTAACAAAGTGAAACACGAAGAAAAACCTTACCGTAAAGAGCACCTGCTGGATATTTACCTGGTTATGAAGCAAATCCGTTTATTCGAGGAAACCGCTTTTCGTTTATTCCAGGAAAACAAGCTCCGGGGTTCTGTACACCTGTGTATAGGGCAGGAAGCGATATGCGCGTCCATTATGTCCCTTATCAACGACGGGGATTACATCACCTCTACGCACAGGGGCCACGGGCATGGTATCGCAAAAAGCCGGGACCTTAAAAGCGCCTTTGCCGAACTTATGGGGAAAGAAACCGGCTTTTGCCACGGAAGGGGCGGGTCCATGCATATCTGCGATCTTGCCAGGGGAAATCTGGGCGCCAACGCCATTGTCGGCGGCGGGCTTCCTATCGCCGTAGGCGGCGCTTTGGCCCAGAAACTGCGGAAAACCGACAGGATCACGGCGGCCTTTTTCGGCGACGGCGCTTCCAACCAGGGGACCTTTCATGAATCCCTGAATCTTGCGTCGGTGTGGAAGCTTCCCCTGGTATTTGTATGCGAAAACAACGGCTTCGCCATTTCTGTGCCTGTGGCGCAGTCCACTTCTGTAGAGAACATCGCCGGCAGAGCGGGAGGCTACGGGATGCCCGGTTATGTGGTTGACGGCAACGATGTTATCGCCCTGCTTGATACTTTCTCTGTCTGCCTGGAACAGGCGCGGAAAGGAGGGGGGCCGTCGCTGATCGAAGCGAAAACCTACCGCTGGAAAGGCCATTGGACCGGGGATCCGGAAGTTTACCGTACCAGGGAAGAAGTGGCGGCATGGATGGAAAAATGCCCCATTAAACGGTTCAAGGCTTATCTATTGGAAAACAAAATCGCCGCTGAAGAAGAACTTGAGGTAATTGACCGCCGCTCAGGCGATGAAGTCGCCGAAGCCGCCGCGTTTGCCCTGTCCAGTCCTGAACCTGACCCCGCTCATGTGATGGACGGCATGTATGTCGAAGGAGCGTATCCCAAATGAGTGTTAAAACCTATGCGATAGCTATACGGGATGTCCTGGGCGAGGAAATGCGCCGGGATCCGGAAGTGTTTCTGATGGGCGAGGATATAGCCCAGCAAGGAGGGATATTCGGCTGTACCCGGGGCCTTGTGGATGAATTCGGCCCTGAAAGGGTGCGTAATACGCCGATTTCGGAAAACACTTTTGTCGGCGCAGGAGTCGGCGCTGCCAGCGTCGGTATGCGGCCTGTAGTGGAACTGATGTACATGGATTTCCTCTACCTGGCTATGGATCAGATACTGAACCAGGCCGCGAAAATCCGTTACATGTTCGGCGGCAAGGTAAAGGTTCCCCTGATAGTCAGGGGGCAGCAGGGAATTGGCCGGGGCAACGCGGGCCAGCATTCCCAGTCGGTAGAGGCCCTGTTGATGAACATACCGGGCCTTAAAGTCGTGTGCCCTTCGACCCCTGCGGACGCTGCGGGATTGCTGCGTACCGCCATCAGGGACGATAATCCTGTGGTGTTCATTGAGCATAAAGCCCTTTACAGCCTCAAGGGCGAGGTGCCGGATGATCCTGAATTTTCCGTCCCTTTCGGCGAATGCAGTATCGCCAGGGAAGGAAAGGATGTAACCATTGCCGGAACCTTTCTTTACCGAGAAAAATCCCTGGAAGCCGCGGAACGTCTTGCGAAAGAAGGTATATCGGCTGAGGTGATCGATCCCCGTACCCTGGTGCCTCTGGACATAGACACTATCGTCAATTCGGTGAAAAAAACCGGCCGTCTCGTAACGGTTCACGAGGCCCACAGGACCATGGGCTTCGGTACTGAAATAGCGGCTCAGGTTACGGAAAAGGCCTTTGCCTGGTTGGATGCCCCGCCGGTCAGGGTTGGCGCAAAGATGTGCACCCTTCCTTTCAATCTGGGTCTTGAAAACGCCGTGGTTCCCCAGGTTGATGATATTGTGGCGGCGGTAAAATCCACGCTGCATATAGAGCCTTTTTCAAAACTAGGTTAGTGAGGAACGCTGTATGGCCGAAAAGATCATAATGCCCAAACAGGGCCTGCAAATGACGGAAGGGACCATTGTTGAATGGCTCGTTCCCGAAGGAGGCGGGATCGTTGAGGGTGAACCTCTTTTTATCATAGAAACTGATAAAGTAACCATAACGATAGATGCCCTGGTATCCGGCACTCTCTTAAAAATACTGGCAAAAGAAGGGGACGTGGTTCCGGTAACAGGCGTCGTCGCGATTGCGGGAGAACCTGGCGAGGATATTTCGGCCTTAACAGGGGTTGAACGGTTGTTTATTTCTCCCAGGGCCAAAATGCGGGCCAAAGAACTGGGCGTTGATTACCTGATCGTACACGGTTCCGGCCAGGGCAACATGATCGTTGAACGGGATATTATCGCCGCAGCCCAATCCGGAAGCGCCCTGAAGAATTCAGTAACGGCTGGTCCTGACAAACCCGCTGCAACGCCTCTTGCAAGAAAGATTGCCCGGCAGTCAGGGCTTGATCTTGCGGGTATACAGGGTTCTGGTTCAGGGGGGAAAATTACCCGTTCTGATGTGGTTACTAAAATCCAGGCAAAAAGCCCTGCCGGCGGGAAGCGCATCGTACCCATCCGGGGCATGAGGAAAATTATCGCCGAGCGGATGAAGCAGAGTCAGAATGAAAACGCCCAGGCCTTTCACCGCGTCAGCGTACGTATGGACGAAGCGGTCAGGCTCAGGCAGAGCCTTGATAAAACCGCAGGGTACAATGACCTTATCGCCTTTGCCTCTGTCCGGGCTTTGAGGGATTTTCCTGAGGTCAACGCGGAATTGACAGCCGAAGGAATCTGGCAAAAAGAATTTGTCAACTTAGGGATAGCGGTCGCAATGAGCGGCGGCCTTATTGTGCCGGTGGTGCATGACGCCCAGCGCCTTACCCTGGCGGAATTGGCCTTGGAAATAAAGGCTCTGGCGGAAAAGGCCCGGAACAACGCCCTGCAGCCTGATGATTATACCGGGGGCAGCTTTACCATATCTAACCTGGGCATGTACGGTCTTGAAGAATTTGCGGCTATCATAAACCCCCCTGAAGCGGGCATCCTTGCAGTGGGAAAAATCGGGGAAACCCCCATAGCGGTAGGGGGCGCTGTGGAAATTCACCCTGTCATGAAGCTGACCCTGACTTATGATCACAGGATAATAGACGGCGCGCCGGCCGCTCAGTTCCTGGTCCGCATTAAGGAGTATCTGGAAAACCCCTACAGGCTTCTGTAGCGCCAAAGCAGCACGCTGTCTTCTTAGAGCGGTGTTATTGAATTATATTTTTAGAGATGGAAAACTCAAGAAAACGGTTTTTTAATACAACCGGGCCCTGCCGCCCGGATATACACTACATGCTGCCCACTGAAGAACGCCTGGTAGGCGCCCAGCTCCATCGCTATATCCGCGCCGCGCCAGACCGGGCAATGTCTGCTATTTGCAATGCCGTCCGCAAGCATGCTGCGGAATACAAGCTGCCGGTTCCCAAGGCAGGTACGGATGATCAGTATGCTAAACGCTATGCTGGCGCATTGGGCCCAACTCACGGCTCCCAAGCCGCTCGTTGTCCTTTTTGACGAAACCGATGTCCTCATTGAGGGAACGCTTATAAGTTTTTTGCGTCAATTGAGGGATGGTTTTGCAGGCCGCGGCATAGGGACCTTCCCGCCTCCATAGCCCTGGTCGGAATGTGGGACCTTAAAGACTACATCACCGCAGCCAAAGGCGGCGTCCTGGTCAACCCAGGATCGCTTTTCAATGTTAAAGAGGATTCCGCATCGCTCTCGAACTTTTCCCGGCACGACATAGAACGCATCTTCTCCCAAAGAACCGAAGAAACTGGCCAGCGCATAACGCCCGATGCACTGGATTACGTATACAACCAGTCCCGGGGCCAGCCATGATAGTCAACAACCTTTTGAAACGCGCCACGATGCAGATCCTCGACGCCGAAAGCGCTGAAACCGTGGCCCTGGAGCATATTCAGGAATACAGCAGACTCTTGGGTACCGGGACAGCTTCTGGCGGGCTCCGGGGGTGGGAAACCCCGGGGGAAACCGGGTTTGTTGTTATCTGGTGATGTTCGACCGGCGTTCTAAGAAGCCTTCCTGGGACAAGCGCCTGAAATGGCTCCGCAAAGGGGAGGTTACCGTTGTTGGCTGCTGAAAACCTGCCGGCAGTGCGGCGGCCCTGGTCTCCGGTTCTTTGCTACATCCGTTGAGGCTGACAGGATTTGAACCTGCGACCTTCAGATCCGCAATCTGAAGCTCTATCCAGCTGAGCTACAACCTCTCAAACAACGCCATGCGTTTTTTATTCGCAGGCGGGTCCAATACCCCGCCCCTTGGGGCGGTTTTGATACTGGCCTTTGCTGTAAAAACATGGGTATTGGATCCCGCATACAATCCATACCTATTCGTCCGGGTCATCGCTCATAACCCTGCGGTGGTAATCCACGACGAGGCTACCA
>JAISZE010000061.1 GCA_031269405.1 Treponema sp.
ATCATTCTTAACAGAGCGGGGCGGCGAAAGCGGTTTTTTCGTATTGAAGTTTTCCGCGTTTTTCTGTATTCTGTTTTAACAAAGGAGATAAGGATAATGAGGGCACAGAAAGACGCCGCTATGTCTTTGTTCATGCTTTCGGTTTTTGCCCTCGCCGCCGGCGGCAAGCGATCCGTCCCCAAGTCGAGCCCGAAGCCGGGACAGGGTTCGGGCGGAAGATTATCGATGAAATGAACAAATAAGGACAAAAATTATGGAATGGAACCGGGTAGTAAAACATTCCGCGCCTTATTTGGCGCTGGTTCTGTTTGGGCTGCTGATGATGGTATTGATAGGGTATTTTTCCGTTGCCGGGGTTCTGCGGAGCCGGCTGCTGGATAATTCCCGGGAAACCTTACGCACGGTTGAGGAAAACATACAAACAAGTTTTTCTCAATCGAGGATGACCCTTAACAGCGCGTTTTATAATATGCAGGGGCAAATTGACCAGGGAGCATCCCAGCGGGACATTTGGGGCTATTTGAGGGATACCAACAAGTGGATGAGCCTTCCTGATGAAGGGTATTATCCGGGGTTTGATGGAATGCACGGGTATATCAGCGGGGCGTATTTTGATAAAACAGGGAACCCTCCCGACAGCGATTATAACCCCCTGCCGATGCCCTGGTTTCAGACGGCGAGGGGCAGCAGCCGTGACGTGGGTTATACCTGGCCATACCGGGACAGGGACACAGGCAAAATACTCCTGTCCATGACAAAAAATCTCTATACCGGTAACGGTGAATATTACGGCATTATCGTGCTTGATATGGATGTTGAATGGCTGAACAATTATCTCGCTTCCCTGGTTACCGTTCAGGGCAGCGTGGAAATGGTACTTAATCAGGACATGAAGATCCTGGCCCATTCGGAGGAAGGGTACACGGGACTGGATCTCCGGGAACTTGACAGCAGCTTTGTGCAGGTAGTGTCCGGCCTTTTATCAGGAGAGGAGATTAACAGTATCCAGATTACCAACGCCGAAAATCTGCCGGTAATTGTTGTCGCCCGGCGTATTTTTAACGGCTGGTATATCATCCAGGTTACGCCGGAAGCGCACTATTTCCAGGATATGCGGAGGATAGCCCTGGACCTGGGCTTCCTGGCCTTTGTGCTGGCCCTGGTGCTGGGTTCCATTATGATCAGGATTAACGCCCAGAGCGTAAGGGCCGATGAAGCCAACAAATCCAAGTCGGATTTTCTGGCCAACATGAGCCACGAGATCCGGACCCCCCTTAACGCGATCATCGGCATGAGCGAACTGGCCCTGCAGGATCCCTCCGGGCCTGTCTTACCGGAATATCTTGCCAATATCAGGCAGGCCGGTTCTAATTTGCTTTCCATCATCAACGACATTCTGGACCTGTCAAAGATCGAATCCGGGGGCATCCAACTGGTAACGGTTTCTTACCGGTTTTCCTCCCTTATCAACAATGTGATAAACGTTATCCGGGTGCGTTTTCACGAAAAACCCATCCTGTTCCTCGTCAATATTGACGCACACATCCCCGACAGCCTCGTCGGCGACGAGGTGCGGATCCGTCAAATCCTGCTCAATTTGCTGACCAACGCGGTAAAATACACCGAAGAGGGATTTATCAGGCTTACGGTAACGGGAACCTTTATGGAGGATAACAATATTACCCTGAAGTTTGAAGTTTCCGACAGCGGCATCGGCATCAAAGAAGAGGACATGAAGGAGCTGTTCGGCAATTTTACCCGCCTTGATCTGCAGCGCAACCAGGCCATCGAGGGAACCGGCCTGGGACTGGCGATTACCAGGAGGTTATGCCTCGAAATGGGAGGTGATATTACCGTCACAAGCATTTATAAAAGAGGCTCCGTCTTTACCGCCATTATTCCCCAGGAATATGCCGAGGATACCGAAGCGGCGATAGTGCAAGATCCCGGAGAAAAGGAAGTGCTCCTCTTCGATGAACGTTCCCTGTACGGAGATTCCATTTCCGTTACTTTGGATAATCTTGGGGTCCCCGTGACCAGGGTGAGCAGCGGGGAGGATTTTCTGGCCGCCCTGGGAACCGGCGGGTTTCCTTTTGCCTTTGTGTCCCCCGGCTTTGCGAAACAGGCCGCCGCCCTGGTGGATGATAAAAAAATCCGGACCACCCTGGCGCTTCTAGCGAATCTGGAGGAGACTTCCTCCTTTCAGGGTATCCCGGTTATTCTTATGCCCGCCTACGCCGTTCCGGTGGCAAATCTATTGAACGGCGTCAAGACACCCCAGGGCGGCAGGAAATCCCTGGTCCGCTTTACCGCTCCCGATGTCAGGATCCTCATTGTGGATGACATTTTGACCAACCTTAAGGTGGCCCAGGGGCTCCTCTCGGCCTACCGGATGCAGGTGGACACCTGCGATAACGGCAGAAGTTCTATCTCTAAAGTCAAGGCCAAACGGTATGACCTTGTCTTTATGGATCACATGATGCCCGGCATGGACGGCATTGAGGCGCTGACCCATATCCGGGCCCTGGAGGGGGAGTATTTTAAGCAGGTTCCGATCATCGCCCTGACCGCAAACGCCTTGTCGGGGATGCAGGAAATGTTTATTTCCAAGGGCTTTAACGATTACCTTGCCAAACCGATTGATATTTCCAAACTGAACGCCCTTATGGAAAGATGGATACCCCCCGAAAAGCGGGTCAAAGCGGCGAAAGAGCCCGGTGCGGATGCCACTGTTACTACCGGCGTGTTTAACGGAAAAGTTCTTGCGGGTATTGATATTCCCAAGGGGCTGGATCGCTACCAAAGCGATCTCATCTATCTGGACATTCTCCGTTCTTACGCCGACTCCATGCCGGGCTTCCTTGATACCCTGGGGAATGTTTCCCCTGAAAATCTCGGCGCCTATGCGGTAACGTTCCACGGGATCAAAGGGGCGAGTTACCAAATCTGCGCCGACGAGACGGGCAGACAGGCGGAGGTTCTGGAAAAGGCGGCTAAAGCGGGAGACTGGGAAACGATCAAAAAGAACAACGGGATTTTTATCGAGACCATGGAAACGCTGCTGGCCGCTTTGCGGGAATTTTTGATCCGCAAGGAAGAAAAAGAAAACAAACCCCTTCTCCCCGCGCCGGACCGGGGGCTTCTTGACCGGATGCTTGATGCCTGTAAAGAGTACAATATAACGGTCATGGAAGACCTGTTAGCCGGGCTGGAGAAATATTCCTATGAAAGCGGAGCGGAACTGGTCAAGTGGCTGCGGCGGCGGATTAACGATGTGGATTATGAGGCAATAGAGGAACGGCTGGAGCATCTTTAATGTAACCACGGATCTTCGCCCTTTTCACTTAACGACCATGACTTTGCGGATTTCGTCTATGTCGGGGCCTACCACGCGGATAAAGTACATGCCCCTGGCGACGGCGCGGCCGCCCCGGTTCTTGCCGCCCCAGACGGCGCGGTACTCACCCGCGTCCCTGTGGCCCCGGTACAGGATATCCACCATGTTTCCATCCAGGGTAAAGACCTGGATGGTTACCTGGCCTCCCCTGACAAGCTGGTAATGCACATAGGTGGATTCGCCGTTGTTGGGGTTGATCACGTTGTTGAGGATGGTAACGCCGCTGCGCTGCCGGGTGATGTCGTGGATCTCGAAGCTGAAGGGACGGACCAGTTGGTACCAATTGGGAGGGATGGCGTCTCCGGGGTTTATGTCAAGCCGGGCGGCGAAGAGGTCGGAAGGCGAACCGTAAAGATGGAAGAAGAAGTCCAGCATTGTCGGGCTTGTGTATCCATCTCTGCTTTTAATAAAACGATATCCGTAATTATCACCAGAGCTCAAGCTTAGCTCGGCGGGCATGGATGCGGCAGAGCCGTAAAAGAACGGCGTAAGATTAACGAAACGAGAAGAACTGTCTTTAGGCAGCCAAAGACCCGGATTGCCGTGTCCGTAGCCGCCTGATACGGCTCTGGCCCGGTAGGTGTCGGGCACATTCAAGCCGAACCAGATCGTAGGCGCAGGGTCTCCACTGAGGGAAGAATTCCGGTGCACCTGGAGATCGATATCCTCGGCTTCCAGGTATTTTTTTCCGTTAAACTGCCAGATTATTCCGGTATCGCTCAGCTTCTGTCCCCAAAAAGCATCGCCGGCCAGCAGACTTTCGGCATTGGCCGGTTCCCTGTACCTGGCCCAGATCGGCCACACGAAATAGCGATCATCATCCGCTTTGATTGGAGGAACCGAGATAAGCACGTCGGTTACCCGGTGGGTCAGAGGCAGAGCGTCCGGGTTGCTGGGAATGTTGGGGGTTGTTTCACTATTTAAATTACCCCTATCTGCTTCACTCCGCCAGGGTATTGTCTCAGGCTGCGAGTTACCGGATACAACGACAAAAGGTACGGATGGCACAAGTGCGGGATTGCCCCTGATTTCTTCATAATCGAGAAGCTTCCAATCAACCGGATATTTGGGCGAGGGAAAACGGTACGCATATGTTTCATTCGGATCGCTGCGTAAGTCAGGGGCATGCACGGCATCATCCCGGATTTTATCAAAGGTAAATGTATCCGGTGTTAACGTCACCAGATTTGGTACGGTATAAGGCGAATTAAGGGGCATGATAAATTCCGTCCTGTTCGAGTTAACAGGTTGTAGGTCTCCGCTCTTACTCACACCGCTGCCGGTGTTATCGGTAATAATAACATTGCCTAAAGTAACCGGTTCTGAAAACTGCACATAAATTTCGCCTACATCAGTTCCGGGGCTCCTGCTGAATACAGCCCCTGGAACGGTAAGGGCATGGGTAAGCCTTGGAGGCGCATTATCATAGGTCGTCAGCTTTTTAGAATTGGGAAGTTCTATCACTATGAATTTAGTTGCCCAATCCTTGAGGGTCGTGTTTTCTGCCAGCCACCAGGTAAGCCGTGCGCCGGTGTCGGAATAATCTTTTTCTTTAAGGTAGATGTATATCATATCTCTCTTAAGTACTTCCTTTCCGGAAGATGGCGGCGTATTGCTATCCTCATCGGCCCTGATATAACCATTGTGCCCCTTGCTTTTATCAATTTCATAGCCTTCAACAAGAACCCTGAAATTGTCGAATGAATCCGCACCGCCGGTAAGATCAAAAGCAGCCTGCGCCCGGATGCGATCAATCCTGCCGTTGCCGTCCCAATCTTCGGTAAAGCTGTAGTAGAATTCATTGGCTTCCAGCCAGTTTACATTGTAATAAGATTTTTTGATCGTTACATCAGTAAACGTCGAACCTGAACCATAATCCAGGCGGGGATTACCCAGGTTATAAATATTTGTATAAGTCGGCGGAACTGTGGGCGGAATATCCGGTTCCCTGTATACATAGGGGTATGCCCAAATAACCGTTTGCCTTCTGGGCAAAGGTATACGGTTAGCGGAAAAACTGTAATTCAGATATACATAATTCAAATACATTTCCGCCGCAGGTTCCAGAACAAAATACCAGAAATCACCCTGCGGACCTTCCGGGGGCACCCAATCAGGACTGCCGGAGGGAATAGGTCCTTTATCGTCCAGTCTGGTGAAGTTTATCATCTTGGCATGATTTGTATCCGGAGCGCCGGATGAGTCCTGCCATGGCGCCGCAAAAAAGTAATTGGATACCCTGTGTACATCAGAATAATTGGAGAACTTCAAGGTGGCCGCAGGTTCCACACAGACAAGGTTGTACCATGTGGTAGGACCTTTGATTTCAAAGGTCCTTTCGGCGCCGGACCAGCCCCAAACACCAAATTTAACGTTGGGCTTGCTATCCGGATCAAATGTACTATTTGTTTTCTGAACCCATCTGGACACAGACGATACAGGGTCCAGATGGATATAGGCATTGAGATAGGTCGTAAGGTGCGTACCCGCTTTGATAGTAACCGCATCCTTCCCGGCAAAGATAACATCGGAATTAATCTTTATACTGGTACTAGAGGAAGCGGCGACAAAATTACCCAGCTTCACCTCAACGGCGCGGTCAGGATTCCGCGGCAGTGGAGGCGATGGGAACGGTGGAGCCGGCAGCGGCGCTAACGCACTGCTCCGTACCGCCAGTAACCCGGTAGCGGGTGAAGAGACGCTGTTGCCGGTCATGGTGATGGTGGA
>JAISZE010000131.1 GCA_031269405.1 Treponema sp.
AATTCCTGAAAGTTCAGACATACCAAATCAGCAACGCTAATTCTTTATATTACAAGTAAATACCGTAGGCGGGTCGGGAAGGATATACGAGAAACGTGCAATTTTCCGTTTGTCGTAAACAGCCGGAATGTAATCTATCTATATAAAAGTAGCAAAACCATGACGCACCCTCCCCGTTACGGAAACCGCCCCATTCGTGATAGACTTAAAAGCGGTTCTCCGTTAGGCCGCTGTACGCTGGGTTTTCTTTTATCCCTTGTTATTGCTCTAGCCTTTACGGGCTGCGAAAACCTCGCAGATTCCCTCCCCGGGCAGGAAACCGGCTCCTATGACCCACCCCAGGGGACCGCCGTCCCCGCCGTCCTCAGCAATGCGGACGGCTCCTACCGCTGCTACTACCGCAACGAAACCCTGGAGGATACCGCAAGCGGCAGCATCAGCGCCACGAACACGCTGCCCGCCGAAAGCGGTCTAACCGAGGGCAACTGGACCAGGCGGTAAGAGGCCGGTGCTCTCCGGGCACAAGCACGGGCGATTCTGCGCATGCGCTGAGTGATTCTGCGCATGCGCTGGATGATATTGCGCATGCGCTGGGCGATTCCGCGCATGCGCTGAGAAATTTTGCGCACGCGCTGAGCGGTTCTGCGCATACGCTGGGCGATTCCGCGCATGCGCTGAGAGACATTGCGCGTGCGCTGAGAGATATTGCGCATGTGCTGAGCGGTTCCGTGCACGCGCTGGATGATTCCGCGCATGCGCAGAGTAACGGGAAACACATTCCGGGAGGCGCGCCCGGTATAACCGGGAACCCGGAACATATCATCATAAGGGCCCGAAAGGCCTGAAAGAAGTGTGATTATGGGAGGAAAAAAATTCATCCCCGGACCGGACGCAGAATTCGATGCGTTTCTTAGCAAATACTGCCGCATTGTCAGCCAGAAAACCGCGGGCGAAAGCCCGGAGTTGATCCCCCTCTCCTCGCCGCCAGGGTTACGGAGCTGTTGGCCTCAGGCGGCGCGTGGCGCACAGCCGTTTTAGGAAGTGAATTACACTCGTATATTGATGCCCTGCCGGAACGCAGTCTTTTTGCGTTAAAGCCGCTCTTGATTAATGCGGGTTTGAAAGAGTACCGGGAACACCCGGAAAATTTTATCAGCTTTGATGATTATTTAACCTAAGAGGTCAAAGCCTAATGGGGAGCGCGGGGGAGGCCGGCTGCAACCTCCGGCAGCGGTTACTGTTTTTCTTTTTCCCGCAGTACGGCCAGTATCCGCTGGAAAGCGGAATCCGGCTTTTTGAGTTCCCGGGAGCCCCTGGTGATTTTGCAGAGCGACAGGCCCAGTTCCCTGGCGATTTCGCGCTGCGGGACCTTTTGTTCCAGGGCCTTGACCAGCGCCCACCGGGCGGCAATATCGGCGGTTTCCGCAGGCGTAAGGAGGCACCGGAAGAAATCCCTGATTAGTTGTGCGTCCCCGGTTTTTGCAAGTGCGGCGGCAAGTTCGGCCAGGTTCTCTTCCACTTCAGGGGCGTCTATTTTCATTGATCTTACGATACCTGGTTTTTCCGGTCCCCGCAATACGCCGCCTTGAACGGTGCGTTTACAGGAAGTCCAGCATCTGCGCAGGGGTGTCGATGATACGCTGGGCCCCGGCTTTTACCAGGACCTCCCTGGGACGGTAGCCCCAGCTAACCCCCAGGGCGTGGCACTCGGCGTTTACGGCTGTTTCAAGGTCTATTTCCGAGTCCCCGGCAAAGATAGTGTCCCTGGGGGTAAGCCCCAGGCTGATGATAATGTCCCACGCGCAGGCCGGGTCGGGTTTCCGGGGCTTCCCCTGTATTTCGCCCTGGATGATGTCGAAAGAGCCCTGGGGGAACAGGCCGTTGATAACTAGTTGGGCTATGGGATCGGGCTTGTTGGTCAGTACAGCGGTCCTGATTTTCCTCCGTTTGAGTTCGGCCACCAGTTCGGGGATACCCGGATAGGGCTTGGTATGGACCAGAGGGGTTTCGGCGTAATAGCCTGAGGCTTCGGCGGCTATTTTGGCCCCAAGGCTGTCGTTTCTTGCTTCTTCGGGCAAACAGAGGAAGGCCAGGCGCTTGACGCCCCAGCCGACTTTATCCCTGTAGGCTTCAGGCGGGACTTCTGGAAAACCGTTGTTTTTAAGGGCCCGGTTCATGGAAGCCACAATATCCCCCAGGGTGTCCACCAGGGTCCCGTCGCAATCAAACAGTACGGCTTTGAATTTCATATCCCCAGTGTTGCATAAATAGGGTATTTTGAGAACAACCGGTCCGGTATCCAGGGCAGGGCAGTAGCATTTTTCCCTGGTTATCATATAATAGTTTATCATAGGAGGACTCAGTATGAAACACAAAATGGCTATAATCGGCTACGGTGGCATGGCGGGGTATCACCACGAAAATATCAACAAGCATTTCCCGGATATGGAAATTGTGGGCGTTTACGATATCAGGGAGGAAGCGGGGCAGAAGGCCCGCGAAAAGGGGCTTGCGGTCTTCAGGAACCCTGAGGAAATTTACGGCTCCAGGGATATAGAGCTTGTCCTTGTGGCGACGCCCAACGATTTTCACAAGCCCTACGCTATTGCCTGTCTTGAAGCGGGCAAGAATGTTATCAGCGAAAAGCCGGTTACCCTCAACGCCGCCCAGCTTGAGGAGATTATCGCGGTGTCGGAAAAGACCGGCAAATTCTTCACGGTCCACCAGAACCGGCGCTGGGACAAGGACTTTCTTATTTTGAAGAAAATTTTTGCCGGCGGCCTTCTTCACGATCCCTATGTGATCGAAAGCCGGGTCCAGGGTTCCCGCAGGGGGCTTCACGGCTGGCGCGGCTGGAAGCAGAACGGCGGCGGCATGCTTCTCGACTGGGGCGTGCACCTTATCGACCAGATGCTCAATTTCACGGCCCCGAAAAAGTGCATAGCTGTCAGCGCCGTGCTCCACAAGGTTTTCGCCCCTGAAGTGGACGACAACTTTACCGCTTCTTTCCGTTTTGAAGACGGCCTCAATTATATCGTCAACGTTGCGATGAATTCCTTTATCGTCCAGCCAAGGTGGCATATTTCCGCTGCCGACGGCACCTGCTTGATTCAAAACTTCGAGTGCGAAGGCAAAATCGTCAAGCTCGCGGACGACAAAACCCTCGAATGGGCGGAAGACATTGTTTACACCGCCGCGGGGCCCACCCGTTCTATGGCTCCACGGCCCAGGGAGACAACCCTGGAACTCAAGCTCCCTGAGGTTACAGGGTCCTGGCAGGATTACTACCGCAACATCATCGAAGCTCTTGAAGGCAAGGCCCGGCCTATTGTCAAAACTGCTGAAGCATTACGGGTGATGAAGCTTATCGACCTTGTGTTCCTCTCGGATGAGAAAAAGTGCGGCGTTGAATGTAGCATATAAAGCGGAGCCGGTTACTTGCCTGCTTTTTCCAGTTCCGCGTCCATCTGTCCCAGGGTTTCGGCGGTGAGCCCGGGGATTTGGCCTTTGAGGTTCCTGGGGTTTATGATGTTGAGCATAAAGTCCCGTTCGATCATGGCTTCGATACCGGGGATATAGCGTTTTACCGCTTCCCAGGAAGGGCCGTTTTTCCTCAATTCCCTGAAGGCTGTGTCAATGCGCCGTTTCTTTCCCGGTTCGTCGCCGGGAACCTTTTCCACCTTGGAATAGGCAAAGTCTCCCCACATGTTTTTAAGCCATTTGACGCTCAAGGGAAACCACTGGGCGGCGTCTTCGTTGACCATAGCGCCGTTGCCGCCTGATGTCGAAGGTATCGCCAGGGAAAGGCCGTGGTCCCCGGACAGGAACACGTGCAGCTCAAAAGGTATCCCGAATTTCGCAAGGCTATGGGCAAAGGCAAGGCTGTTGTCCACAGGGACCATGGTATCGTTCTGGGTGGTCCAGATGAAAGAAGGCGGCGTAGAGGCGTCCACCCTGCCGGCCAGGCCGGGGTGGGGTTTGATGCCCTGGCTCATATAGTCCAGCGTAGGAAGGTAGCTCAGGATGAGGAGCCGGGGTTTGATCCTGCCCAGGACCCCGAGGGACGCCGCCAGATGCCCTCCGGCGGAAAAGCCGACGGCTGCAATACGTTCAGGATCGGTGTTCAGTTCAGCCCCGTTTTTTTTGATATACTCCAGCGCGGCTTCGGCGTCTTTCAATGCCTCTTCTGAGGTGTGATCTTTGCCTACGGTGTAGCGCAGCACATAGGCGTTATAGCCCTGGGCCATATAAGCCAGGGCTACCGGTTCGGCTTCGCGATCCGAGCAGGCCAGGTAGCCTCCTCCGGGGAACACCAGAATCCCCGGCCGTACCCCGGCGTTCTGAAGCTCCCCGCTCTTGTCATGAAGATAACAGCTCAGCTTCGCGTTGTTCGGTTCAAAAACGACTGTGTTGAAACGCATATATTCCTCCTCCTTACACCCTGCTGCAACGGTCAAGCAGGACCATGTCCGCAAGGACCAGGGCGGTCATGGCCTCCACAACCGGTACTACCCTGGGCGCGATGCAGGCATCGTGGCGTCCCTGGATAGCCAGTTCTTCCTTTTCACCCCTGCGGTTTATGGTTTCCTGCTTCTTCATAATGGAAGATACAGGTTTGAAAGGCACGGTAAAACAGAGGTCCTGCCCTGTGGACAGGCCTCCTAAGACGCCCCCGGCGTTGTTGCTTTTCCAGGCCCCAGAGGGAACTCCGGACGGTAGTCTTGCCGCCCATTCCGGAGGCGTCCCTGCCGGCGCCAGGTGGTCGTTCAGCTTCGAACCCCGGCCCAGGGCGGCGGCAAAACCGACGCCGAACTCGATGCCCTTGGCCGCGCCCAGGGAAAGCATGGCCCCTGCGATGCGGGCGTCGAGTTTGTCAAACACCGGCTCCCCCAGACCGGGCGGGAGGTTCAGGACAAGACAGGAGATTTCGCAGCCTGCGCTGTCCCCCTGGGCCGCGATTTTTTCTATTACTTTCAATGCCTTCGCGGCGGCGGCCTTACCGGGCATGCGCAGGGGGTTTCGTTCTATTTCATCCCAGTCAAACACGGGATCCTCGGCGGCAGCTTGGGATCCAGGAACCGGAAGCAGCGGGGCCTCAACCCCTGCAGCGGCGGAAGTCCATGCCCGGATTTCAATATCCCATGAGGCGAGAAAAACCCTGGCTACCGCCCCGGCGGCTACCCGGCCCAGGGTTTCCCGGGCTGAACTGCGGCCTCCCCCGCGGTGATCCCTAATGCCGTATTTGGCTTCCCAGGGCCAGTCCGCGTGGCCGGGACGGTAAAGGTCCCTGAGATTATCATAATCCCCCGAACGCTGGTTGGTGTTCCGCACAAGGATGGCAATAGGGGTCCCCAGGGTTCTGCCTTCATAAACTCCCGAGAGTATTTCCGGTTTGTCTTCTTCAACACGGCTCGTGGAAGGTCCCCCTGCCCCTGGGCGGCGCCGGCGGAGATCCCGGCTTATGTCTTCTTCCCTGAGGGGAAGCCCTGCGGGACAGCCGTCTATCACGCAGCCCAGGCCGGGGCCGTGGGACTCCCCAAAGGTGATCGCCTTGAAGAGCGTGCCGAATACACTGCCTCCCATTTACGTTTTCTTGCTGTCTATAACCGCCGGCTTTGACGGGGTTTCCCCGGTTTTGGCGGAAGAAGCCCCGGCGTGGGCCTTTACAGGCGCGGGTTTGGGCTCAAAGGTTTCCACTTCTTGCAGGGTAGGAGGCTCGGCGCCGCGGCGGGAGCACACCAGGGCTGCGGCTTTATTGGCAAAAAAGAGCGCGTCGCAGAGTTGGGCCTCTGTCAGATTCGCCAGCGCGGACCGGGACATCTTTCCTTTGAGTTCCAGCCACGCGAGGAAGGCGCCGTGGAACGTATCGCCTGCGCCTATAGTATCTGCTACCGGGACATACGCCGCAGGAGCGCTTGAACGGGTTACGCTGCCGTTGTTTCTGCGGAGCAGGGCCAGGGCGCCTTTTGAACCCAGTGTAGTAATCACCATCCTGGGCCCCATGGTCAGGATCTTCTGGAGCGCCCTTTCCAGTTCCATATCAGGATAGATATATTCAAAATCCGCAGCCGAGATTTTTGCGATAGTAGAGGCCGCTATCCATTTTTCAAACTGCTTTACATAGGCTTTAGTGTCCCGGATCATGAAAGGCCGTATATTGGGGTCGAAAGAGATTACAGGCGCGCCCTTCCCCTGGCCTTGAAGGGCGTTTTCCCTGAGAATAAAGGTTTCTATGGCAGAAGCGACGGGCTCCATGGTCATTGCGATGGAACCGAAGGTGATGCAGCGGGTGTCGCTTGGCAGCTTTTTGGGCAGATCCTCTATGCTAAAGGAACGATCAGCCGAGCCTTCGGTATAAAACACATACTGGGGTTCTTTGCCTTTTTCTAGCTTGACAAAGGCTAAGGTGGAATTTTGAGGGGACCGGACCGTCAAATCATCCCCTACATGGTTATCCCTGAGGCGTTTCATCAGGATTTCACCGAAAAAATCGGTAGAAAACCTTCCTATGAACCGTACCGGAACCCCCAACCTGCCGATGGCGATGGCAGTATTGAAGGGACTTCCCCCCGGAAGGGGCAGAAAACCTTCACCCCTCCGGGGTATCGCGGCGCGGACCATATCAATAAGGGCTTCTCCACAGCATATTATCATGAGTTTCTCCTTGAAACTGCCTTGGTCGTTTGCCTTGCCTGTTATATTATAATAAGATATTATAGGGGCGGTTGGCAAGTTGCAAAAGGATGAAATACGGCGGTATTTTGTCCATAATAATGAAATTGTTAGCGGAGTAGTCTATGCAAGGGAAAATGAAAGCAGCCGTCATGACGGATAAAATGAAGATGGAGTTTATCCAGAGGGATATTCCCCGGCCTGCTACGGATGAAGCCCTGGTTAAACTGGAGTATGTAGGCGTTTGCGGTTCGGATCTTCACTATTTTGAGAACGGCAGGATCAGCGATTTTATCGTAAAACCGCCTTTTGTCTTGGGCCACGAGGCCGGCGGGGTGGTGGTTGAAACCGGTCTGGCGGTAAAGCATCTCAAGCCTGGGGATAAAGTGGCCTTGGAGCCGGGGAAAACATGCGGAAGCTGTGAATTCTGCCGTACTGGCCGGTATAACCTCTGCCCTGATGTGGTTTTTTTCGCCACCCCGCCGGTAGACGGGGTGTTCCAGGAATACGCTGCCCACGAAGCCGGCCTGTGTTTCAAGGTTCCTGACACGATGACTACCATGGAAGCGGCTCTCATAGAGCCTTTGGCCGTGGGGTTTCACGCCGCCGTTACCGGAGGCGCCAAACTGGGCCAAACCGCCCTGGTAACCGGATCGGGCTGTATCGGCCTGGTGTCTATGATGGCTGCCCGGGCTCTGGGGGTTTCCCGGGTTTTTGTGAGCGATGTGGTCCCTAAGCGGCTGGATAAGGCCAGGGCTTTGGGCGCTGCGGAAATCATCAATAGCGCCGGGCAGGATGTGGTTAAAACCGTGAACGAGTTCACCGGCGGCGCCGGGGTGGACCTGGTAATCGAGACTTCCGGCGTGGACGCCGCTGCCAACCAGGGCATAGGGGCGCTCAAAAAGGGCGGGACCCTGGTGTTCGTGGGCTACAGTAAAAACGGCATGATGAACCTTTCCATCGGCTCGGCGCTGGATAAGGAACTGACTATGAAGACCATTTTCCGTTACCGCCATATATACCCCTTGGCTATAGACGCCGTAAACCGGGGTATGGTAAACATTAAAAACATCGTGACCAATATTTTCGATTTTGACGATATTCAGAAAGGCATGGAAGAAAGTATCCATAACAAGACGGAGATTGTCAAATCGGTAATTAAAATAGCAAAGTAGAGATCTCAAAGGCTTATTTGGATGCATCATGGCAACAGGAACAGCAGGACTCATTCTAAAAAATTATTTAAAACACAGGCTTAAAGTAGCGGAATTCGCCATTACCAACGCGTGTATCGCAAAATGTTCTTTCTGCGATATCTGGAAGCAGCAACCCAAGGTTTTTGTGGATAAGGATAAGGCGTTAAAGGTCATAGACCGGCTGGCGGAAATCGGGACCGTCCATGTAACCCTTACCGGCGGGGAGCCTTTGCTGCACCCTGATATAACCAGTTTTGTAGCCCAGGCGGCTTCTCACCGTATGCACACCGCTGTCCTGGATGCCGCCCCACAGCTTCTTATGCGGAACGATATCGTAAAGCGCCTAGAAGACGCCGGAAACGATATGATCAGCATCTCCTTCGATTCAGGGGACCCGGCGACTATGGCTGAATCCCGGCAGATCCCCCATATCATGGAAGACATGGCAAAAGCGGTAGAACTGGTCAGGAAGACATCCATCAAGACCATGGCGTCGGTCCTCATCTGGAATGATAACTACGACAGGCTGGAAGAAGTCTGCACCAGGGCCAGAAATATGGGCTTTGATTTCATCTCACTGAACTATCCCACGTTTTCCAGGTCCCGGATCTACCCCCTGGGAGGGGAGGGGATAAGCCTTTCGCGGGAAAAGGTTATCCACGGGCTGGAATCGGCCATTGCGCTACGGAAAACCGGCAAATACGGGATCATCAATTCCCCGGCATCTATGAGGAACATCATCAGTTACCTCAAGGACCCGGCTGCGGCGAAGTATCCCTGCCTGGGGGGGACCCATGTGCTCTTTGTGGACTGGTTCTTTGATGTCCGGCCCTGCATGCAGCTTCCCGCTGTTATGGGCAACATGCTGACTATGGAGGAAAAAGACTTCAACCGGGAACCCTGTAACGATTGTAATATGAGCTGGTACCGGGATTTTAGCGCCCTGCTTTGGGGCATCAAATCCCTGCCGGTATGGCTGGATTCGGTGGTTGCTTTAAAGGCAGTGAACTGAAATTATATGGTAAGAACCATTCCATCCCAGGCCGGCGTGATGCGGTAAGGGGCCAGGGCCCCGGTGAGTTCCCTGTGGAGGGAATGGCCGTTGTGGGAAAAATGGTTGGCGAAAAAGAGGGTGTTTTCGTCCGCCAGTTCAGCGTCGAAAAGGCGTTTTTGCAAGGCGATGTTTTCTTCCATACCCATGTGGCCGCCGCTCCCTTTTCCCCTGCAGTGGGTGCAGTCCATACTGAGGGCGTTTAATTTACGGCCCTTCAGGACCCGTGCCAGGTCCTGCTCAAATTCCCTGTAAGGCAGGGCGCTGTCGTTTACCTGGAGGAAATTTTTCTCCCTCTTTCCGCCTTCTTCGACAAGAAAGAAAAGGCAGTCTTCCCTGCTGTCATGAACCGCCCTAAATGCCGTAACCTTGAGTTCCCTGCTTTCAATGACGCTCCCTGAGGTGATTTCAATTATCGAAAAAGAGGGATGTTCCGGCGCTGCGAATTCATACAGCATGCCGTCCCGGATATGGTCGCAGGACTTTTTGTTGGCATAAACTTTAAGCGGGCTTTCGTCAGGAATACAGGCATAAACAGGGCAGGCCCGGAACGTTAAATCCGGGACATTCAGATGATCCGTATGGGAGTGGGTGATGCAAAGGCTGTCCACTGCGGCTAGATCCAAATTGTAGCGGAGTTTGTGAAACATGATGTCCGGGCTCAAGTCCAGCATAAGATGCCTGTTCACGAGGAAAGCGCAGCGGGTGCGTAGATCCCTTCCCCCTGCGCTGGCTGCCTGGCGGCAGGTTTCGCAGCCGCAAAAAATAGAAGGTATACCCTCAGCAGCGGCGGTTCCCAAAAAAAGAATTTCCATTTCAACTCCTATTCCTTCACCGCCCCGCCGCTCAGACCGCTGATGATGTGTTTCTGCATGAAGATATAGAAAATAATTATCGGGATGCAGGATATAAAGAGGCTCGCAAAAACCATGCTGTAATCAATGTAGTATTTTGAGCGGAAATTGTACTGGAAAAGCACCAGCGTCCATTCCCGGGCCTTTGTGTTCAGCATCAGGAGAGGAAGGGTAAAATCGTTCCAGAACCAGAGGCCGTTGCTTATCATTATCGTGGCGGTCATAGGGGCGAGCTGGGGCAGCACAATGCGCCAATAGGTTTGAAACGGCGAGGCCCCGTCGATATAAGCCGCCTCTTCAATCGATGCGGACAGGGAAGAGATATACCCCACATAAAGGAAGACCCCTTCGCAGATGGAACCTGCGTAATACACGATCACGAGGCCCAGTTTGTTCATCATCCCCAGCATGCTCGTCAGCTTTATGAGAGGCATCATCTTCACCTGGAAGGGAACAAAAATTCCCATCAGAAGAAAATAGTAAAGATAACGGTAGAAACGGGATTTTCCCATCATCCTGGCTATGGGGTAGGATGTCATAGGAAGTATAATAAATCCCCCAAGGAGCCCCATAAACGTTATCCAGATTGAGTTGTAAAAATAGCGGAAAAAGCCCTGCCTGCCGGTAATCGCAATGAAATTATCGATAAAAAACGATTTAGGAGGGGCGAAAAAATTCCCTACGATTTGCGCGTTATCCTTGAAAGCGCTGATGACGACAAAATAACAGGGGATAAATATCAGCAGTATCCCTATGGCCAGTATCAGAGAAGTAGTGATTTTGAATACAGTCGGTTCTTTCATGGCAGCCTCTTATTGATAAACTCTTTTTTTATTCGACCACGAGATCTGGATAAAAGAAATACCGCAGATGAGGAAGGCCATCATAATGGATTCGGCGATGGCGGTGCTGAATTTCCGTTCCACAAAACCGTGGTTGTAAATAAGGAAAGCAAGGCTCTCGGTGCTCCCTCCGGGGCCGCCGTTGGTCATGGCCATGATGTATTCAAACACCATAAGCCCCGATTTCAGGGAGAGAACCAGTATGATGCTGATAATCGGCATGAGAAACGGAATGGTGATTGACCTGAAGCGCTGTATTTTACCGGCCCCGTCAATCATGGCGGCTTCGACAAGGTCGTCAGGAATAACCTGGAGGCCTGCCAGAAAGAGGACAGTCGGGATAGCCAGGCCCTGCCAGACATGGACAAAAAGAAGGCCCCAAAAGGCGGTGTTCTTTCGGGAAAGCATATTCATTGTAAGAGCGGTTATATCAAGCAATTCCCCCAGGGCAGGAAGCGCCCTGGCGTAAAGCTCGTCAAAAACGATGCCTACTGTGAGGGAGCTTAAAACAGCGGGAAGAAAAAAAACCGCCCTGACGTATTTCCGGAGGAGAAATTTACGGTTCAAAAGAAGAGCGATACAAAGGCTTATAATTGTCAGCAAAACAATCAGGCACAGGGCGTAACGGATGGTAAAACCCAGGGAGTTTAAAAAACGCGGGTTCCTGAATCCGTTAACGTAATTATCCAGCCCAACGAAACTGTATTTTCGGGCAATACCGTTGTAATTGGTAAAACTGTAGTAAATACCCCAGATAATCGGAACGATAAAAAACATGATGTAAAGGGCAGTTCCGGGCAGAACCATGAGAGCGTAGGTTATCTGCTGGTAGAAACGGTATTGGCTGGTTGAGGCGAGCTTTTTCCCAAACATTTTGACCTCTATTAAAAGGGCCGCCCCGGGGTTTCCCCGGGACGGCGCAGGCTTTAGTTGCTGGTATAAACCGTTTTGATTAGGGCATCGCTTTCTTTAATGAAGGCGTCGATGTCCCCGGTCATGAGCATGTTCTGGACAGAAGGAACCCAGGCGGGACGGAGGCCGGGATTCCAGAAATTGAGCACTGTAAGGAAAGTGTTTCTCCTGGCGATCTGGTCTATGACGGTCCTTAGCTCAGGGGTGCTTTGCTTCACGCTGGTAATCACGCAGGGACCGCCTTCAAAACCGGCAAAGTCCTGGGCAATTTCCGGCGTTGTAAGGAAATCAATAAATTTGAGGGCCCCGGCGGTTTCGGCTTCGCCCATCTCCGATCTGATGCTGTAAGCAATGTCGATGTTGACAGGCATCTTGCTGGCCCTCCCCTTTACCGGGTTGGGATAGGGAATGAG
>JAISZE010000137.1 GCA_031269405.1 Treponema sp.
GAGAGGGTGGACATAGAAGCCTGGATATTTACAACCAGTTGGCGTATATAGGTCTGCAGCGGGTAGTGTTTTTCGCTGGTAGTCAGTACCAGGCCCTGGAAGAATTCGTTCCAGTGATAGACGCTGGTAAAGAGCACGATGGTGGCGATAACCGGTATGGAACAGGGGACTACCACCATAAAGAGGATCTTCCAGGGCCCGGCGCCGTCAATCACCGCCGCTTCTTCAAGGTCTGCGGGAATGGAGCGGAAAAAGTTCACCATCAGGATCAGATTAAACACCGGAAGGCTCCCTGAAAGCACCAACCCCCAAATGGAATCTATCAGGCGGTAATTCTTCACCGTAATATACCACGGGATGGTTCCGCCGTTAAAAAGCATGCAGAAAATAACGGCCCACATTATGGCGCCTCTGGGCTTAAAGTCTTTTTTTGGCTTTGCCATAGGGTATGCCATGAGAATAAGCACGAAAAGAGTAATTGCCGTTCCAAGAACCGTGCGCTGAATGGAGATCCAGAAGGAGTTGAAGAAGGTAATATCCCTCAGGATCTCTTTGTATGACTGGAGGGAAAACCCTATGGGATAAAAAGTGACAAGCCCGGCGTTGGCTGCTGTTTTTTCCGATATCGAAAGACACAGGGCGTACCAAATCGGGTACAGGCAGAGCAGCGCCAGGATGCCCATCAGGAACAGGTTGAACAAATTGAAAGCATGCCCGCTTAAGGATTTATCTTGAATCATAGCGGCCTCCTAAAATACCCGGTAATCGGCAAACTTATATGCCATAAAATACGAGGTTACAATAAGTACAAAACTTATTACCGACTTTAAAAGACCTGCGGCAGTTCCCAGGGAAAACTGGAGGTTAACAAGCCCTATGCGGTATACCCAGGTGTCTATGATGTCCCCTGTGGAATAGACCATGGGGTTGTAGAGATTGTAAATCTGATCAAAACCGGCGTTAAGCACATTCCCCAGGCCCAGGACGCCGATGACCACTACGGTGCTTATGATGCCCGGCAGCGTAACATGCCGCGCCGAGCGCAGGCGTCCGGCCCCGTCGATAGCCGCCGCTTCGTACAGGTTGGGGTTTATCCCTGTCAGCGCCGCCAGGAATATGACGGCGTTATAACCGAATTCCTTCCAGACTTCGGTCCAGACAGCGATGGATCTAAAAACAGAAGAATCACTCATCCAGACTTTGGGTTCAATGCCAAACAGTCCCAAGACCGTATTGACCACCCCCCGGTACGCGAAGATATTCAGTACCACGCTGGCAAGTATAACCCATGATATAAAGTGAGGCAGATACACGATGGTCTGGACCATTTTCTTAAACCCTTTCAGGCGTACCTCGTTGAGCAAGAGGGCGAAAACCAGGGGAACAATAAGATTCAGGATCATCTTGCCGGCGGCTATGACCAGGGTGTTAACCGTGACCTGAACGGAATCGCCCAGCATAAACAGGTATTCAAAATTATCAAGTCCTATCCATTTGGAACGAAAAAACCCCTTTGAAGGGTTGAAATCCTGAAAGGCCATGACAATCCCGTACATCGGAACAAAGCTGAACAGAAAGAGCCAGGCCAGGCCCGGCAGAACCATGAACCAGTAATTGAATTGAAGGACGGTTCGTCTTTTCATCTGACACAGACCTCTTTAACCGGAAAGAGGCCCGCATAAACGCGGGTCCCTTTTTGACACGGTTTCATTTTTTTAAAAATTCCTTCGCTACACTGTCAAGTACGCCCTGTCCGCCCTGAACCATCCAGTCTGAAGCGAATTTGTCAAAGGCGCTTACCGGGAGCTGGCCGGTAATGATCTTCATGACGGCTTCCTGTTCCATCTTAAACAGGTTGGACCAGCGCTGTTCAAGCACATCGGTAAGAACATAGTTCACGCTGAAGACTTCCTTGTCAGGCTTGAAAACCGAGACCGGCCTGGCGCCTACCATTATCGAGAATATACGCTGGAAATCGCCGAAGTTCACGTTCTGATCGAAGTCCCTGATGCTAAGATCCCGGTCCGGCTGGTAACCGGGGATAATGGGCGTTACAATCTGAACGTCTTTCCACAGGAGTTTATACGGCGAAGAACGATCGTTGTAGTCCTCATGTTTTGCCTCTTTCATGAGGATCTTTTG
This sequence comes from Treponema sp., assembly GCA_031269405.1. The sequence continues at coordinate 2,143 of JAISZE010000137.1, forward strand.
CAGCGCTTTGTAGGTGACCGCAAGATCGTCAGCAGGAGCCAGAACGGTGCGCAAAGGGATCCAGGCGTCGCTTACGCTTTTGTCGATCATGCCTTCCATCGGACCTTCGGCGTTGTAGGTAATGATAACCGCCGCTGCGGTATCAGGAGAGGCCCGCCGGGATATCATCAAAGCCGCGGTACTGGGGGCTTTTTGGGAAACATTCCATTTCCCGTTGTCCGAATAAACAGGATACGCCTGCCAGTCCGCCTTGGGGTTGTTCTTGAAGGAATCGCCGTTGCCGTAACCGATGGCCCACCAGGGGCCGAAGAACATCCCCGCGTAATTGGCGTTGACCAGTTCGCCGGTGCGGTCTCTGGCGCCCACTTCAGGATCAATAAGACCGTCTTTGTACCACCTCGCAAGGCGCTCCAGGGCGGGTTTCATGTTGGGATTCAGGGAACCGTAGGAAACAGTCCCGTCTCCGTTGTCCAGGAAATAGCCCGGGTACACGTCATAGGCGTTGAACACCGGATCGAAGGTCTTGTCGTTGCTCAGGGACTCGATAAAGTTACGGTAGGGCTTCCCGTTCTTGTCTGGCCCGGCAATGGGGACCGTGGCGGTTCCCGCAGGGGCGTTTTTCTTGAATACCCTGGCGGCGTTTTCAATGTCATCCAGGGTCCTGGGAACAGGAAGCTTGTACTGGTCAAGCCAGTTCTTCTGGATACACATAATCGTAACGCCGTCGTCCATTACCGAGGCGTTAGGCAGGGCTATCATTCTCCCTTCATAGGACGCCGTTTCGACAGCCTTGCCCTGGAAGGTATCCAGTATGTCTTTTACCTGGTTGGAAGCGTACTGCTGGTAAAGGCCGGTAATATCGTAAAGCTGTCCCGCTTTTGCCGCTTTGAGCACGTAGTTGTAGTTTGGCGCTATAAGCGCGTCAGGAAGGGTGTCGCTTGCGATGCAGAGGGACACCTTCTGGTTGTAGTCCTCACCTGAAGCGGCAGTCCAGTCAACAATAATGTTGATGTTGTGTTTGTCCAGATAATACCGGGTGTACTGGTTGCTGCCTGCCGTATCCCCTTTGGGAAGGGTCGTATCCAGGGGATTCACGGCGTGCCCGATATGAACATCCACCGGCCTGGTGAATTTGCTGAACGCAAGATCATCGCCGGTGAGACCCTGGGGCGACAGGGCGGGCTTTCCGGAACCTGCTGCCGGCTGAGCTCCGCTTCCTGTGCAGGACAGGGCTGCGGCGGCTGTTAAAAGAACAAAATACACAAAAACTTTTTTCATAGTTTCCTCCAAACCGTATTTTTATTAAAAATGAAGCATGTTGTATCAGAAATAAAGTATTTTGTCTTAGAAACGCTGTATTTTGTTCTGAATAATGAAGAAACCCTTGCTGTTAACGCGGCGGTTCCGTGCCTTATTGCGGCAAAGCGGCTGGGCATGGTAATCTCCGCTTATGAGTCTCTTTTGCCTTCTGTGGATGCCCCTTTTTTACCTGTTCCGGCGTACCTTGACGCCTGAGGATTCCGGCGCCGGCGGGGTATGGGCCCTTCTTTTGGGGAGCGTTGCCGCTATCATTCAGTTTTTCCTTGGGGATCTGATAAAGCCCGGGGGATTTGGCCTTTCCCGCTGGGTAAGCGCCTGTATCGACATTGTCGCCTTTCCGGCTGTTCTGCCCCTGCTGGTCTGTTTCCTTTTTCTTGCCTTTAAGGTAGTGTCAGGCCCCATAGACTTCGCCAATTTCGCCCTGCTCTGGTTCATCCCGGGAGCGGCTGTCAGGGCGGTAAGCTGGAGCGCCGGTAACGGCCCTGCCTTCCTCGTGCTGGTCCCTCTGCTCTGGACCGCCGTTGCCCTGGGGGTCTCTTTCTTCATCAATCTCTTTCTGGAACATTTCCGCTGGTATGTAATCATCCCTTCCGGGCTCTGTATCCTGGCCCTGCCCTTTGCCGCGGCTACCTCCTGGTGGGCCTTTTACTCCCAGCGGTTTTTGCAGGGCTCCCTCTTCCTTGCCGCAGCGGCGCTGCCTTTGTTTGTTTCGGTGATTCTGTCGTGGGTAAAGCTAAGGCGTTAATGCGGAACTATCACCGCCTCTTCATAACCGGCTAGAGTACGGCTTCCAATCCGTCATAAGCGGCGATAAATCCTTCTTTTGCCGCTTCCTGCGAGAGCAGGTCATGGTTCAGGCCCCCGTTGTGCGAAAAATGGTTGGCTATGAAAACCGTATTTTTGTCAGCCGCCCCTGTGGAGATAAGGCGTCTGCGTACTTCGATGTTGTCAGGAATGCCCATGTGGTTGGTTCCTTCTTTCCCGGTCATCGCCGTGCAGTCAAGGCTCACCATATTGAAACGGAGCCCTGCTTTGGCGATATAGTCCCACACCGGGTCAGGGAAAATACCCGTGTCATGGGCATAGAGCAGGGCCTTCCCCTCATGCTCTATGGCGTAGAAAAGACATTCCTCGTTGCGGTCATGAAGGGCCGGGAAAGGGATAACCTTGTACCCCGAAAGATCCAGGGGTTCAAAAGGACGGGCGCGGGTAAACCGCAGATACGGAGCCTGAGGCCCGTTTTCTATATGCTTCATCAGCGCTGCCTCTACAGCACTGTTGCCATAAATATTCAGGGTATTAAGGGGAGAAGTGATAAAGTCAGGCCGGCGCAGTTCGAATTCAGCAGGTGAAAAATGATCCATGTGCGAATGGGTTACCAGTACGTGCCGTATTCCGGGAAAATAAAAATCATACGCCAGGTAATGAGCGTAGGTATCAGGGGGGAAATCGATCAGCATGAACCCATCCAAAAGAGCCTGGCTCCTGGTGCGGATGTTCTTCCCCCGCTTTTTCCGTGCTTCTTCACAGACAGCGCAGCCGCAGAAAATGGCTGGTATGCCTTCTGCCGCGCCGGTTCCAAGATACTGTAATCTCATGTTTCCCCCTGGGTTCTAAAAAGACACCTTTATCCTCTATCATCAGGAAAAAGGGGAGCAATGACAAGGGCGCCGGACAAGCAGACTACAAGCATACCCCGTTCTTCCCCATGCCGCAGGCGGCGGCGGCCAGGGCCTTTACCGTTCCGGCATCTGGCGGATCGTATCCATCCCAGGCCGGGTCAAGGCAGTTCCCGGGCCTGAAGGGGCGGAAATACCAGGGCGCGTCGTCAACCAGAGGGGCAAGGGCCTCAATATCCGCAGTACCGAAAAAATCTTCCGGCAGCGCCAGGCTGCGGTATTCGTGGGCGATACCCGAAGAACAGAGCAAAGCGGCGCTTTCCCTGAGCTTTTCACCTGGGCCGGCTGTAGTATCCCGGAAGAAAGACGGCAAAAGCCCGCGGTAACGATCAGGGGCAAGTTTTAAATCTAGAGCAATATAATCGGGGCTGGTTTCTTTCGCTGAAAACAACCGTTCCAGCATGCGGGGATACATGCCGTTAGTATCCAGCTTAACAGGAAGGCCCAGGGCTTTAATCCGTCTGACAAGCTCAGGCAGCCCGTCCCAAGCCGAAGGCTCCCCGCCGCTTAGCACCAGGCCGCCTAAAACCCGGCGCCGTTCTGTTATAAGGGAAAGGCCTCTGCTGACGCAGGTTAACCCCGCCTTGTCCGTTTCCAGCACTAGTTCCCGGTTCTGGCACCACGGGCAGCGCAGGCAACAGGAGGGAAAGAAAAAAACAGACGCCACCTTCCCCGGGAAATCAATGAGGCTGGTTTTTCTGAGCGCGATCCGGGCCTGCAATTACCGCAGCCCCGGACTAAACCGCCGCCAGCTTGTCCAGGGCGGCGATGCTCCTGCTGTCAAGGGCCCGCTCTATTTCCAGGCCTTCGCGGTTAAAAAGGATCGCTGTAGGGGTGGCGTAGACCTGGTGGCGCGCCGCTTCAGCCATACCGTCTGCGGTATCGGCGTTCACCAGGTCTACGGGGATACCCAGCTGTCCCGCAGCGGCCTTGGCGGAAGGGCAAGCGGGGCACCCGGACCGCACAAAGAGGAGAAGCCGGGGATGTTCCTCTTTTGCAGCCAGGGCAGGGGCCCCGGATTCATCAGGGCTCCTGGCGGAAACAACTGCGGAAAAGGACACGGACGGTTCCGCCGCGCCGGGCCGGAAAAGCTTCCGTTCCCCGTATTCCTCGCGTTTCCCCTTGTTCCAGTTGCGTACCGAACGGTAATACCCGACAATACGGCTGTACACTTCCGTCGGCGTCCCTTCCACGTGAGAAAGGGCCTCCCTCGCCGCCGCCAAATCTCTGTCAATTGCCTCAAGTGTTCTCATCTCTCTAATACCTCCTGACGTTCATGTTCCAATTCCGCAATACGTTCCCGCACTTTCTCTTCCTTTTCCTCTTTGCACCTGGGACAGGTAAAATGCTCCCCTTTAAGATAACCGTGGACCGGACATACCGAGAAAGTCGGGGAAATCGTAAAGTAAGGGATACGGTAACCATGGGCAACCGCCTTAACCAAGTCACGGCAGGTCCGCCAGTCCTCCAGGGCCTCTCCCAGAAAGGCATGGAAAACCGTACCCCCTGTATAGGCTGCCTGGAGATCCTCCTGAAGATCCAGGGCGTCAAAAACATCCTCAGTCTCCATCACCGGAAGCTGGGTGGAATTGGTATAGTAAGGCTCCCTGGTTCCGGCGGTTATAATCCGGGGATACTGCCGTTTATCATGCTTTGCCAGCCGGTACGAAGTGGATTCCGCCGGGGTGGCTTCAAGGTTGAACAGCTCGTTAGTCTCTTCCTGGAAATCAGCCAGTTTTTTCCGCATGAACTCCAGAACCTTGAGGGCAAATTCCCGGCCCTTTTCCGTGGCCGTAGTCACGCCGGGACCCAGGAAGTTGAGAAGGCACTCGTTCATCCCCACAAGGCCGATGGTATTAAAGTGGTTGTCAAAAGTTTTAAGGTAACGCCTGGTGTAAGGGAAAAGGCCCCCGTCCAGGAGCCGGGCCACGGCTTTGCGCTTAATCTGAAGGCTCTCTTTTGCGAGGATCATAAGCCGTTCCAGGCGGCGGTAGAAATCAGCCTCGTCTTTGGCAAGGTAGCCGATACGGGGGAGGTTGATAGTCACCACCCCGATGGAGCCCGTAAGCTCGTCGGAGCCGAAGAGGCCCCCGCCCCGTTTTCTGAGTTCCCGCTTGTCCAACTGGAGCCTGCAGCACATGGATCGCACGTCAGAAGGGTTGAGATCGGAATTGACAAAATTCTGGAAATACGGGGTCCCGTACCGGGATGTCATTTCAAAAAGGAGCCTGGCGTTATCGCTCTCCCAGTCAAAATCCGCGGTTATATTATATGTAGGTATAGGGTACTGGAAACCCCGGCCTTCGGCGTCGCCGTCAAGCATGAGTTCGATAAACGCCCGGTTTACCCGGTTCATCTCCTCTTGGCATTCGCTGTAAGTAAAGCCCGCTTCCCTGCCTCCCACAACGGCCTGTTTGTCCTTCAAATCAGCCGGGCAGATCCAGTCCAGGGTGATATTGGTAAACGGCGCCTGGCTCCCCCATCGGCTGGGGGTGTTCACGCCGAAGACAAAACTCTGGAGGCACTGTTTAAGCTCCTTGTCCGAAAGACTGTCGATTTTAACGAATGGGGCGATGAAGGTATCGAAAGAAGAAAAAGCCTGGGCCCCGGCCCATTCGTTCTGGAGGCAGCCCAGGAAATTGACCGCCTGCTGCATCAGGGTGGAAAGATGCTTCGCAGGCTTACTCGTAATCTTGTCGGCCACGCCGCCAAGGCCCTCGGCGATGAGCTGTCTGAGGGACCATCCGGCACAATAGCCGGAGAACATCGATAAGTCGTGGATGTGGAAGTCCGCGTTCCTGTGGGCTTCGGCGATTTCCTCGGGATAGATGTTCTTGAGCCAGTAGTTGGCGGTGATAGTCCCGGAATTATGGAGGATAAGGCCCCCGAGGGAATAGTTGACATTGGCGTTTTCGTTGACCCGCCAGTCCGACTGTTTGAGATAGCCGTCCATGGTGGAATCAATGTCCAGCATGAGCTTTTTGGCGTCCCTCATGGCCTCGTGCCTTGCCCGGTACAGGATATACGCCTTAGCCGCCGGGATGCCGGAGGAACCGGGGGAAGCCCCCTCGATGAGGGCGGTTTCTACCAGATCCTGTATTTCTTCGATTGCCGGTATGGAATGGGGGTGGCGGGCGGCCATCATCTCCTGGATAAGGGCCTCGACACGGGCGGTTATCGTCTCTATCTTCCCCGCCTGCTCCCCGGGGCTCCCGCCCCGGGCGGCGGCGAAGGCCTTCCCTATGGCGCCGCTTATTTTGGCCCTGTCGTAGGCTTCAATTTCCCCCGACCGTTTTACCACCTTGGTTATCAAAAATGCCCTCCCAGTTTTTGAATTTCACGTACAAACTCTTCTATATCTTCAAAATGCCGGTACACCGAGGCAAACCGTATATACGCAACCTTGTCCAGAGCGCCTAGCTTTTCCAGCGCCAGCCTGCCGATAACGGCGGCTTCAATCTCGCGGTTCACCTTCCCCAGCATAGCCGCCTGGTCCTCTATCTCGTTTACCAGGTTTTCGATGCTCATTTGGGATACCGGCCGTTTTTCCAGGGCCCTCTGCACCCCGCGTTCGATTTTGACCCTGTCGAAAGGCTCCCTGCGTCCGTCCCGGTTTATCACCAAGAACTGCTTGTCTTCGATGCGTTCATAACTGGTAAAGCGGTACCCGCAGCTATTACACTCCCGCCGCCGCCTGATGGCGTCGCCGTTAGCCAGGGTCCGGGACTCGATAACTTTGTCGTCAAAACTGCCGCAATAAGGACAGCGCATCTGGTGTCTTCCCTTTTTTTGTATCGGTATATAGCGCCGCATAGATAGCGGAGTTCTGTATACAACCCTACTATACCACGCTATAGATTGCGTAGCAAGAGGTAAAAGGGAAATTCCAGGGAAAATTTTAAAAAAATGGGAGACGATATTCGCCTCGCTCTTAGGACACATATATGCGATATACTCTTAGCAGGTTATTCCAATAAATAGGCGCTCATCGGGTTTGACCGTGCCGGAAATCTGCTCGAAGTTATGTATAACCACGTCAGTGAGGAGACGATCAAGGTATTCCACGTGATGAAATATCGCGGACAACCTCAAAACATACCAATATACCGGGAATTTTCGCCCGTCAGCGGATACTGTTGGATTGCCTGGATACAGTATCCGCAAACTACATCCAAACCCGTGCGGAAGCTGCCAAACAGACTCCTGCTCAAATAATAGGCGAACTGGTGAAGGAGAAACTAACCACTTCCGCATAATGGCGAAAGCGGGAACACTGTCACTTTTTCCCCTTCGCGCCTTCCGTTCTTTACTATCTGGCGTAACCGGAACTTATGGCGTATACTATCAGCCATAGGAGAACAGTATGGCAAAAATCGCATTTATCGGCGCCGGAAGTTTCGGCTTTACCAGGACATTGGTGAGGGACATCCTGACTTTTGACGCTTTCAAGGACGCCACCATAGCCCTTATGGATGTGGACGACGAGCGGCTCAGGTATATAACCAAAGCGGTAGAAAAAATCGTTAAAGCCGGGAACTACGGCGCAAAGGTTATTTCCACCAGGAACCGGAAAGAGGCCCTGGAAGGGGCAGACGGGGTACTGTGTACCATTTTGAACGGCGATGTCGATATCTGGCGTTACGACATCGAAATTCCCAAGGAATACGGGGTGGATATTAACGTCGGGGATACCAGGGGGCCGTCGGGGATTTTCCGGGCTTTGAGGACCATCCCGGTAATGCTCGACATCTGCAAGGACATTGAAACCTGCTGTCCCAATGCGGTGTTCCTCAATTATACCAATCCCATGGCCATGCTCTGCCGGGCCATGCAGAGCCGGTTCCCAAAACTGGCGATTTCCGGCCTCTGCCACAGCGTGCAGGGTACTGCGGAGATGCTTGCCCGGTGGATAGGAGCGGATTACAGGGACGTTAGTTTTACCTGCGCCGGCATTAACCACCAGGCGTTTTACATTGATTACCGCTGGAAGGGCCGGGACGCCTACCCCCATATCCGGGAGGCTATGAAAGACCCAAAAATTTATAACGAAGAACTGGTACGGAACGAGATGTTCCTTCTTTTGGACTACTATCCCACGGAATCTTCAGGGCATAACTCCGAGTATAACGCATGGTTCAGGAAACGGCCGGACTTAATCGAGAAGTTCTGCACCCACGGCGCCGGCTGGAACCCCGGGGTCTATGCGTACATTCTCAAGGAATACCAGAACCGCAAGGGAACCTGGCGGGATGACATTGAAAAATGGCTCAATGATCCCAACATCGATCTGAAACGGGGCCACGAGTACGCGGCTTTTATTTTCAACGCCGTTTTCGGTGACAAGACCCTGTACAAATTTAACGGCAACGTGCTTAACAAGGGGCTTATTGACAATCTTCCCCAGGGGGCCTGCGTGGAAGTGCCGGTTCTGGCATCGTCCCACGGCCTTGAGGCGGTTAAAATCGGGAAACTCCCGGACCAGATAGCCGCCCTGGTGCATACTTCTTCCATCTGCGAGGAACTGGCCGTTGAGGGTTCCCTCCAGGGGGATCCCCGGAAGGTTTACCAGGCTGTAGCCTTCGATCCCCTCACGTCCGCGGTGCTGGGGATTCAGGAGATCAAGCAGATGACCGAAAAGATGCTCAGGCAGAACAAAGACTATCTGCCCCAGTTCGCGTCGTTATCGGTAGATTAACGCAAGAGGGGCAGATGAGCTGAGGCTATGAGAATCGGTATAGATACCTTCGACTGCGGAGGTGGAATGTCCGCAGTAGGGGGCTATGTATCGCAGCTCCTTAAACGTATTCCCCCGTCAGGGGATAAGTTTGAACTCTTTGGCTGGGAATTTGACCGCTTCGCCTACAGCGAGGCGGCGCCGGACCTGGAATTCATTTCCCGCTGCCATCTGAACAGCAATACCGCTAATTCCCTGTGGCACATCATCAAGTATCCCGAATTCGCCCGGTCCAGGGCCTGGGACGCCTGCTTTTTCCCTGCTGCCCACAAGCGGCTTCCCCTCAGCTCCCCCTGCCCGGCTATAGGCGCGGTCCATGATATGACCGCCTGGTGGGGTACCCGGAAAGCCCGGCAGCAGCTTGGGGTGATTATCCGCATGGTCCTTCCTAACTCCCTGCGGCGCCTGGACCGTATCATCGCCGTTTCAGGGTGGATCAGGGAGGAACTCGTAGAACTGGCAAGGATAAAAGAATCCCGTATCGAAGTGGTGCCTAACGGTATTGATCTTACGGCTTTTTATCCAAGGCCCAAAAACGAGGAAAGCGTGGTCCTGATCCAGCCCTTCAGTTTCCGCAGGCCCTATGTGCTGTACGCTTCCAGGCTGGAACACCCTGTTAAGGGCCATGTCAAACTCATCGAGGCTTTTGGCATCTTTAAGGAAAGGACCAGGTACCCCCACAGGCTGGTTCTCGCAGGAGTGGACAGCCATGGGGCCGAAAAAATCCGGGAAGCCGCAGATGCCAGCAAACACCGGAACGACATCTTTTTTACCGGCCACTTCCCTAACCAGAGCCTGCCGGAGCTCTATTCAGGCGCGGATATGGTGGTAATTCCTTCCATGTACGAGGGCTTCGGCATGGGGGTTCTGGAGGCTATGGCCAGCGGGGTCCCGGTGGTGTGCGCCAGGGCCGGTTCCCTCCCGGAGACTGCCGAGCACGCTGCGCTCTATTTTGATCCCCTCAGAGCCGAAGATATGGCGGATCGTATGGTTACTATGACCACCAACAGGGACGTGTACCGCGAATGCCGCCGCCTGGGACTCGAACGGGTCCAGCAGTTTTCCTGGGACCGCTGCGCCGAACGGACCCTCCAGATAATCCAGGAAACTGCCGGGAATTAGGAAACCCCTTTCCGCCCCCAGGGTTAAGCGGTAAAATGCACTGAATATGAATCCTTATGCAGCCGGCGGCGTTTGGTTCAAGGGGAACCTCCACACCCATACAGAGGCGAGTCCCTGCGGGCATTATCCTTTGGCGGAAATAGCAGGCACCTACGGCGACCGGATTATGAAATACGATTTTCTTGCAGTTACCGATCATTTGATTCGCAGGCGGGGTTCATACCCAGGGGCTTGCCCCTGCTGCGAAATAATGTGTTCGGAATAACGGGAGTGAATAATGAGCAATGAAGGTATGAATTGGTATGAACCCCGCATACAATCCATACCTTGCAGAACGAAGACCCCAGGAGCTTGCTCCTGGGGTCTTCATTGTAACTGATGTTTCATCAGCGCAGGGGCTGAACGCTCTGCTGCTTTTGACAGGCGTGGAATTCAAGAAAGAGGCCTATCAGACTTTGGGCATCAACATAGAATCCTGCAAGGATGATCCCTATAACACAGCCAATCATCAGGAGATTTTCGACCACAACGTAAAGATGAACAATGCAGGACGGGCAATAGCCGCGGATGTATGGGACTATCTTTTGAGCCGGGGCCGGAAAATCTGGGGCATTGCTTCCGATGATTTTCATCACTGCTCCCGGTACGGCGGCGACTTCATAATGGTAAAAGCTCAGGAAAAATCCATCGCCGCTCTGCTCGCAACGATCAAAACCGGATCGTTTTACGCTTCTTCAGGAATAATACTCAAGTACATAAGGCTTGACGCCATGGGGCGTATTTCATTGGCCGCCACAACGCCCCGGGCCGGAGGTACGAGTTTCCGGTTCATCGGGAAAAACGGAAAGCTCCTCTCTGAAAGGACGGTACAGGAACCGGGAGAACCGGTAATGTATCAGGTACAGGGGGACGAAGGCTATGTCCGTGTGGAAGCCCTCCGGGAAGACGGCGTTATGGCCTGGATTTCGCCTTTTTGGATTGAGTAAGCCCGGGAGGAGTTTTTATGGTTAAACAGGCAGTGGAAATTAGCGGCGAAAGGCCCGGCTAAATTTTTATACCACAAGCGGTTTCCCAAGTTTGGATTTCCATTCCCTGCCTTCCGTTGATA
>JAISZE010000145.1 GCA_031269405.1 Treponema sp.
CGATATACAAAAACACAACCAAAAGAACTACGAGACTTTTTCATTCAGAATGTTATCCTCCTTCCTTTTGACGAATACTGATATGAAATCTATCAAGTTAAAAAAATTTTATCATACAAATTTTCTTCTGTCAAGTCCAAAAATCATTTTCTTTACAAAAAATATGAAAAAAAATTATACACCTATACAAATGAATAGTAAAAACCGCCTCAGGAACTGACTTTGAGTGAAAAATCCCCGTCCCAAGATTTGCCGGGCTCAAGGGAGACCTGCAGGGACGGGAGAATAGTCGTGAACTGGTATTCTGCCCCGCCCCCTTCGCCTGTCCGGACCGGCAGAATCCGTGCGTCGAAACGGCGGTTCGAGTCAAGGGAAAGGACCGCCTCGTTCTTCAGGTCCCGGAATTCCAGGCCGGAAAGGTCCTTTACCGCCCCTGTGCCTGAAGCCAGGGCCTCTTTCACGCCGCCCTGGAGGGTAAGAATGCGTACAAAGGCCTCCCCTTCTCCAGGGAAGGACAAATCGATTGAAGGTACGAGAAAAAACGATTCCGGCTTATCTCCTGAATTTTTCAGGCCGTACCGGACTGTAATGGTGTTTTTCTTTATCCACCAGGTTTTTTCTATCTCTATAGAGCCGAAAGGCAGCCCCTCTTTGGGAGGAAGGCGGAAACGTACTTTCTTGTGAATCCGGTCTGTTTCCTGGACCTCAAAAATCTCCTTTCCGCAAAACCTCAAAGCCCCGGAGTTTCCTGGAACACCAGCAGCCTCAGGGGCCAGGTAATCGGAGAACCCCTGGCGCCGCAAAGGCGTCGAATTCCGGGGCACAAAAAGATCCAGGTAATTCCAGGCCCTGGGAAGGTAATCAAGCTCAAAAATCCCTGCCCCTTCGGCTTTGACATAGCAGTTGAGCTTTTCTTCCTGAAAAAGAAACTCCCCTTCGCCGTCAAGATCAAAATCAAAAACCGAAAGCGAAGGGGAAAACCGGCCTTTTTCCCTGGTGATTTTTTCAGCTTCCAAAAGGGCCCGGTACGCCGTCTTGCGTACCAGGGAACGGCTGAGGCAAGGGGGGTTCCCGGTACTAAAAAGGCCGCAGTCCTGGGCTTTCCAGAGCTCCTCCAGAGCCGTGCGCTTCCTGGATTTGTCGCCCCTAAGCTGGTTGATAAGGGTACGGGTATACATCATCTTGGCGTAGATGCCGTTAGCCTCCGGGCAGTCTACCAGGAACTGGCGCGGCCGGACAGGGCCCCCTTTTTCCCCGCTTCCAGGGATTCCGCAGAAATAATGCTTTTCAAGCCCCCTGAGGTTTTTGAATATCCTGCCCGGAAGGGTAAACTCAAACCTAGAATCAGCGTTGGACAGTTCCTCAAAAAAACTCTGGAATTCCAGTTCAACGTTTTCTTTAGCCCCCTGGGCAGGGAAAACCGTAACCAAATGCTCCCGCCCGCCGCCCAGGAGTTCCTTAAGCCTTTCCAGACCAGCGAAAGGCCGGTTTAGGGAAAATTCCCTGCCCAGAGCGGAGGCTACAGGGAAAACCGTAAGGAGCTTCCCCTGATCCTCAGTGATACAAGGGGCGAAGGTGTTCCCGGCGACTGGGTTTGCCCCTGAGGCGGCAAAATAGGCGTCTTCCAAGAACGTATAACTCATGCCGCAGGCGTTGAGAGGGCTCACCAGGTTCTGCTCCCAGGCCAGCGCGGGAATCCAGCAACCCTGGGGCCTCTTGCCGAACTGCCGGCGCAGGTAGGTTGTGAGCATTTCAATTTGCCCGAGCTTGTCGGCCAGGGGCAGGAGGGGCATCATGGGCTCGTAAAAGCCGCCGCCCAGGAGTTCCGCCTGTTTCCGGGACAAAAGATCCTCTAAAAGCATAAAAAGCTCCGGGTGCCGCCGTTCTATCCAGTGCAGAAGCACCCCGGAATAATGAAAGGCCATACATATCCTGGGAAATTTATACAATGTAGAGATAAGAGGTTTTACTTCCCTGCTATAAAGGGTTTCAAATTCATCTTCCCCTGATCCGGAAGGAAGATGGTTATAAGAACCCAAAATAATACTTATTTTAGAATTCATCACCCGCCTAATTTCTATCATATCATTTTAATCTATATTTTTCTTTCTGAAAAGCGTTAAAAAGCCAAAGTCCGCCTAAAGCGGGAAATTTTTACCTAGGTTTTCAAGAATCCTGAAGCAGATCCAGGCGGCGGCGGCGAAGATCATTGAAAGCAGGCCCGTAGAGATAAGGACCAGCGGGCCGCCCCGGAGATAGCGGGGAACCCATTCCAGACCGGATCTCCTGCGTATCTCCCCAAGGATCAGCAGCGCCAGGAAGCAGCCAAGGGCAAAGAAAAAAGCAAAGACAGCGGCGTCTAATACGGTCAAAGCCAGGTGGATGGTCATAATAAGGGAAACCGGAACCAGGCCGTCGTATGCGGTAAGAGCGGAAAAGGCCCGGGCCCCTTCCTGTCTGGGGAAGAGCTTCTTCCAGAGAGATTCAAAGCCCAGGCAAACCAAGGCTGAAAGGGGGAACAAAAGAAAATACTCCAGAGCCCCTCCTGAAAAGGGCTTGAGAATGTAATCATAAGCCGCCCAGAGGACGAATACGGAAACAAAAAGGTTCGCTGTCTGGAAAACCGGAAAGGGATTTCCCCTGCTGTCCCTGGCAAAGAGCAAAACCCCTCGCGCTCCAAGGGCAAACTGGAGTATCAGATTCAGGGAAAGACCGGCGAAAACCGCCAAAGCCGCAAAGGTCATAGATCATCCTCCGTTCCGGTATACTGGCTTTTAAAATAGCGGAAAACCGCCAGGAGATAACCCAGAAGCAAAAGCCCGCCTGAGGAAACCGAAAAGATACGGACAGGAAAAAACCCGCCAGGGTCTTCTGAACTGAAAAGCTCGAAAATCCCCCCTGGGCCGCCGGGAAGGGAGAGCGAACCCAGCCCCAAGGGTTCGCGTATCAGGGAAAGGGCAATGATAAGGAGGCCCAGGCAGAGGGCTTCCAGGAAAACCCTGGGCAGCGACTCGCCGGGATCCAGATTCTCAAGCTGCTCCAGGGCGCCTGAACCTATGTAGCAAGGCGGGACCAGGATCAGGAAAAACCAGGTTGTCTGGACCAAAAGGGGGTTGAGAAAACCTCCGAGAAGGAGATATACGCTGCAAATAAGGCTTGACAGGAAAAGGCGGATAACCGGCTTCCCTTTGACAGGCATAAAATCCCTGGCTGCGAAGTACGCCAAAGCAGTAAGGCTGAAAACCCAGATGAGGCCCAATGTGCAGAAAAGGGCGAAGGCCAACCGCTGGGAAGCCATAATCAAAAGCGCCCCGCCGGCCATAGTTGACAGCGGCGCGTGAGGCCCCCAGAAGACGTGGGATTGAAGGCGCTGGTTCACGGTTTACCCCCTTCACCGCCGCTTCCTTCGATGCGGCGTATGTAGATCCCCAGGGCCCCAGAGGAGACACGGTCCAGGAGTTTTGCCGAATGGCTGTTCAGGGGAACAATCCGTTCCACCAGCCCTTCAGGGCTTACCACAGCGAGACAGGGCAGGAAAGAGCCGTTGGCGATAATAGTAAAGACCAGCCCCTTCTGCCCTTCTGCGTCCTCCAGGGTAAACCATGTTCCCATACGGGTAGTTTCCGGCGGAAGGTCCCGGAAAGCAAGGGGTTTTCCCAGACTTAACGGCTGCCCTTCCCAGGCGATCCGGGCCAGGACCCTGTTCACAGACCGCATCAGAAAATTCGCCCGTATCTGCTGGGTCAATGACCAGCAGAGGACGCCAGTAAGGACGAGCCCGGCTATCCAGCCCAAGAACAGGGCGCTGTCTTTGACTCTTGGCATAAACGGACTGCCGCCCTTCATGACGCCCTCCTGGCAGGGTCCCGTTTCGCCCGTGGTTCCCGTTTTTCATAAAAAAAGCGCGTTTCCAGAACCCTCACTGCAGGGAGCAGGGCGTTTACCAGAATTACCGAAAACAGGGCCCCGTAAGGTTCGGCGCCGTAATAACGGAAAAGCCAGGCTAGAACGGCCCCTGTAGCAGAAGCGGCCAGTATGCCCCAGTTGGATTTGGCTCCTGTAGCGGGATCCGCAGCCAGAATAAAGGCTGCCGCCAATACGCCTCCGGAACAGAAGGAAAAGAGCACATCCCCGTTCCACCATCCCCCCCCGTAAGGGAGGGCCCCTGCGAGGCGGACCAGAAAACCGTAGGCCCCAAGCCAGATCGCGGGTATCCAGGAACGGTTCGCCTGGGACGCTGTGATGATAATGGTTCCCGCAAGCAGGGCCAGGATACCGCGGTCGGCTATGATCCCCTGATGGACAGCGGCGAAAAGATCGATATATCCCCCAGGGAGTTCAGCGCCTGTGACGGCGAAAACCGTATCGTTCAAAAAAGACCTGATCAGCGAGTCTGTACTGCTGGTTTGGGAAAAAAGGCCCGCTGAATCTATCTTGAGGATCCCCATAGGGGAACTCTGGGGATTGGCCCCTCTGGAGAAGCTTTCAGCGACGAGGGACAAAGGCGACCCTTCCAAAGCCCGGTTAAAAACCCCGGGCCATGCGGTACGTATAAAAAGCCAGCCTCCAGCGGCGGGGTTGAGCCAGTTAGAACCAAGGCCCCCAAAACTGTGTTTTATCACAGCCATGGCGAAGGCAGCGCCTAAAGCCGCGTAAACCGGGGGTATTCTGTCAGGCAGGAGCAGCGTGAGGATAAGGGCAGAGGCTACCGCGCTGCCGTCCCTGAGCTGAGCCGCCCTTCCTGAAGGGTACAAGATGAGCAGTTCCACCAGAACCGCCGCAGCTACAGCGGCCAGAGCGATAAAAAAAGATGAAAAGGAATCAGTAAGGCTGGACTGGATAACCACCATAAAAGCGCAGAGGCTTACCAGCCACATGCGTCCCACTGTCGGGCGGGCCAGGTTCACCTGGGGCTTCTGGGACTGCAATTTTTCAAACAGGGCCTTGGAATTTTCAGCCATCAGTTCCCCCTTAGGGCAGAAGCGCAGATCGCCGAACTGAGGGGCAGACGTGAAGGGCAGACGACCTCGCAGCAGCCGCAGCCGTGGCACTCAGCCGCCCTGGATGCCAGGACTTCCCTGGGCATGCCGTTTACCCTGGTCCGCTTATACAGTTCTTCCGGGTCCAGCCCTACAGGACAGACGTTCCGGCATTCGCCACAGCTTATACAGCAGTCCGGGACATTCCCTGCCTTCTGGGCTTCCAGGAGGGCAAAGACCGCATAGGTGGACTTTACCACAGGTTCGTCCAGATCCATCACCCCCCTGCCCAGAAGGGGGCTGCCTGACGCGATACGCCTGGGCGTTCCGGTAAAGCCGCCGCACTGTTCAAAGACCTCCCTGATGCGGGTCCCTATACGCACTTTCATAACCTGCGGGTGCTTTACCGCCGAGCCGCCTATGGCAACATAGCGATCCAGGACGGGCTTTTTCAGCTTTACCGCGTCATGAATCGCCGCCAGAGTAGCGGGCCCCAATACAACCAGGGACCCCAAATCAAAGCCCTCATGCCTGCAGAAATTCCGCAGCACCAGTTCCAGTTCCCGCTGGTTCCGCTGGGGATACCGCGAGCCGACCAGGGCCAGGTAAGAAGGAGGCTCCCAGTTCCCCGCCTCTGCCAGGAAGCGGCTGCCCAGATCCCTCTCCCTCTGGGACACAGCGAAGATGATCCTTGCGGCCCTGACAGTACGTGCAGTGATCCTGCTTCCCTCGATTACCGCTTTCAGCTGTTCCTGACAAAGAACATAATCCGCAGCCAGCCAGGGATCGTCAAAAACGCAGCGCACCACCAGGGTTACAGGCTCAGGGGCGTTTCTGAGTGAAGCGATACTGTCGGAAACAGGCTTTCCCAGACCGTCCATCTCCACTACCCCGTATTCCGCGATAAACCGCTGGAGATCGTACGGGAGCATACTCTCCCAGGGGAAAACCTCTTCGCGTTTACCCAGTTTTTCAAAGTTCCCTTCCATGCGGATCACCAGGGCGTCATTGGTCTTGCCGTCCGCCATTTTCCAGGAAACCATGCGAATCACCCTGCCGGGAACCGTTGCATGGACATTGGCTGACCCCATCCCCTGCCCCCTGCCGATGAGCATGCCTTCCTTGACCATGTCGCCGATGGAAACAATGGGGTACGCCCTGCCTCCCGGATGCTGGACCAGGGGTATCACCGAAAGGGCGGGCAAAAAAGCGGTAACCGAAGAATCCCTGGACGGAACTGCAGGGTCCGCGAAAGCTATCCCCCCGCGGGGAAAGGAGTATACCCGCGTCATCCCTTAGCCTTCATGCGGCAATCCGCCGTTCCCTGAGTAGCGCAGCTTTTTTCTTTTTTCCATTCCTGCCTCCAAGTCTGAAACGATTGGGAAAACAGGAAAGAACAAGTAAAATCAATAAAATCCAATCCTTTTCTTGAACCGGCGGCGTATCGCCGGTACTGGTAGTATACTGTACCAGAAACTCCATAAGTTTTTCCAGCGGGAAAGGCGGAATAACGCTTTCATCAGGAACACCCTGTTTGCCCTCCCTGCTTATAAGACCGTCTTCTCCTAAAGTATAACGGAAATATCCTTCATTTCCAGCTTTTTCTCCTTTTTTTCCCAAAGGAGTATAGGAAAAGGAAGCCTGAAAAGCCAGGTGTTGTTCATAATCCTCAGGAGAAAGAAGATACCCGGAATAAGCGCTTCCTCCCCTGTCCTCAGGGTAAGGGAAAGAAGGGGAAAAAAACCTTGCAGCCAGAATCAGGAACGCCGCTGCTGCGAAAACTGCGGCGCAAGGCTGGAACCCCGGAGGAACCGCGGGACCCGGAAATATGCGCAGAGGCATAAAAAGGATATGATCGGCGTTTTTCCGTTCCATCCTTAAGACCCCGGGAAAAAGTATGCCTGGCGCCAAGAAACACACAAATCCCGCCGCTGCAGGGACTCGGGGTATACCTGCCAGGATACACAGGAGGAAAAAGAGAAACGTGAAAAAAACAGCCAGAATCCAGTTAGCCCTGAAGGTTTTAAATTTATCCCCTATAGTTCCGTAGGCACGAAAAGGGAAAAGCTCTCCCAGAGGTTCCCGGAGCAGTTCTCCAAGGCCGGTTAAGATCCCTGCCAGGATGATGCCTCCGGTTCCGGCCCAGGCAAAAGCCAGGAGGAGCGGAATCTGGAGGGCAAAACGCGCCTTTTCACGGGAAAAGAACAACGCAGCAAGGGAAGAAACAGCGGCGGCAAGAACATACATGCCAAGGGGATCTGGATTTCCCGGAATGTCCAGGGAAAACGGAATATCTCCCAAAGCTGCTGCTGCCTTCTTCTCAATTTTTCCGGGATTCCCTGTATCCTTCAGGAGGATGAAAAAATGCCGTTTCCCGTTATGGACAAAAACCGAACGAAGCTTTTCCCCGTAACCGTCATCCCTGGGATCGAAGGGCTCCAGTTCCTCACGGTACGTTTCCAGATCCAGGCGTTTAAGGGCGCCAAAGCCATCAATGAAAAATTCCTGGGTGGATTCGGAAAGGCACTCCCGTATGCCGGCTTTTTCAAGAAGCTCCCTGATACGGCGATCCTCCAGGGATTCGTCTACAGAAAGGATCCCCCAGACATTATCCTCCGGTTCCAGCGGAAGGGCACGGGAAAACAAGAACACCCCCCCTGCTCCCAGAAGCAGCGAGAGCATACAAAGCGGGAAATAATTACGGATCCTCACAGAAACCCTATAACCAGGCGTAAGCGGCTGCGATAAAAATACCCAAAAGGGCCCCTATCACTACTTCCAGCGGGGCGTGCCCCTGGATTTCCTTGACCTGCCGGTACTCAAAACCCAGACGGTCCGACGCGTTCCTGCCCAAAAGGTTTAAAGCCCGGGCCTGGAGCCCTGCGGAACGGCGCACCCCCATGGCATCGCGCATCACGACCATGGCGACAAAGAAACAAACCACAAAAAGATTGGAACCTATCCCTTCCTGAAAGGCGACTTCGGCAGTCATGGAACATATGACAGCCGCATGGCTCGACGGCATACCCCCGGTGCGCCAGATGATGGTTTCTATCAATTCCCGGGGAGATTTTTTGCGACCGCTAAGAATCACCACCAGGGCCTTGACGATTTGGGCCAATACCCAGCTCGTGAAAGCCGACAGCATGACGGGATTTTCAATAAAAGGCCTTAACGAAAAGGACCGCAGGGATGAAAGAAAGAACATTGCTAAATTTTCCATTACAGCATAGGCTTTGTCAAGCCTTGACCTTGACAATACACCCCTTGGGAATCAGGATGAACCAGGTATGCCTCGATTAATGACCGCAGATGATGACGATGGCCGAAGGCTGGACCGGGTGCTCCGTAAGGCCCTGCCGGCTCTGCCCCTTTCGGCGCTGCACCGGCTTTTCAGGAAAGGCAAAATAACGGTAAACGGCGTCCCTGCGGAAGCGGCGTTCAGGGTCAGGGCAGGGCAGATCATCGGCATTCCCGAAC
>JAISZE010000007.1 GCA_031269405.1 Treponema sp.
ATTTTCCCATTCAGGTGGACAAAGGCCTGGCACCACTCGGAAAGGGCGTTTACTACCGAGACGCCGACGCCGTGGAGGCCGCCTGAGACTTTATAGGAATTTTTGTCGAATTTGCCCCCCGCGTGGAGGCGGGTCATGACCAGTTCCAGGGCGCTGACGCCCTCTCCGGCGTGAATGTCCACCGGGATACCCCGGCCGTTGTCCTCCACCCGTACCACGTCGTTCCCTTCCAGAACGACCAGGATGTCGTCGCAGAAGCCCTGCATAGCTTCGTCCACCGAGTTGTCCACTACCTCGAACACCAGATGGTGAAGCCCGTCGATGCCGGTAGTCCCTATATACATGCCGGGGCGTTTCCGCACCGCCTCAAGACCCTTCAAAACCTGGATACTCTGGGCCGAATAGTTGTTGGTACTCATTTCCTCATTTTAGTCATCTTGAACAAAAAAGTAAAGGAGAAGTAGAATGATAGCTCACTGGCAGGAGTTCAGGCGGAAACAGAAAGAAAAGCCGCCTTTATGGGGACAGAAAGTGGATAGTCTGTGGAAAACTTATTATTATGCGGCTGTTTTCGGGGTACAACGAGGTACAAAAGAAGATGGTTTTCCAGACCGGCGCCGATGCCGGTTCTTTGTGAAGCTAATTCCTTATAACATAAGGAATTAGCTATAAATACTATTCAAATATTAAGTTATAGAAACGGAAAAAACAAGAATTTTGGAGATTTTGTGGTTTACAAAAGCGTTCAAAATTGTGGATAATATGTTAATAAATACGATGAAAACGGCATGAAATAGATAATTTGGGGTTTTACCGATGGCTGATTGGGATTACAAACCGTTCTGGAACGAAACAATAAACCAACTGCGCCAGGAGCTGGGAGAAGAGGAATTTACCATCTGGCTCAGCAATCTTGGGTATCTGAAAGCCTCGGAAACCGAAATTGTGGCTTCAGTCCCTTCGGTCTTTTTCCGGGATCAGTTCAAATCCCGGTACCACAGCAGGATCCAGGAAAAACTCCGGGAACTTTCGGGGAAGGACCTCTCTATTTCCCTGGAGGTCGCCATCCGGGAGGCTTCGGGCACTGTGGAAAAGGAAAAAACCGCTGAAAAACCTAAGCCCCCATCCCGCCCTGAAGGGGCCCAGCCGCCCGGAGGGGCGCAAAGTACGGCAGGGGCAAAACCGGGGGCCAAAAAACGCCATCCCCAACTCCAGGAAGATTATACCTTCGAGACCTTTGTAGTAGGGGACGACAATAACTTCGCCTTCAACGCCTCTTCGGCAGTGGCCCGGAACCCCGGAACCTCCAAAGACTACAATCCCCTCCTCATCTACGGCGGCGTAGGTCTGGGAAAAACCCATCTGATGCAGGCTATCGGCCATTATATCCACAATAACTCGGAATTGAAGGTGCTCTATATAACCGCCGAAGGTTTTATGCATGATTTTATAGAGATGCTGGGCCAGAAAAAGATGAATGATTTTAAAAAAAAGTACCGTTATGTAGACGCCCTGCTTATCGACGATATCCATACCTTTGAAAAAGGTGACAGGACCCAGGAAGAACTCTATTACACTTTTGAAGCCCTGTATAACGCCAAAAAACAGATCATTTTTACCTGCGACCGGCCTATATCGGAACTCAAAAACATGGCTGAACGTCTCAAAACCCGGTTTAGCTGGGGTTTGAGCGTGGATCTCAAGCCGCCGAATTACGAAACCCGCTACGCAATCCTCAAAAAGAAGATGGAAACCAGAAATGTAACGGTCCCTAAGGAAGTCATTGAACTTATCAGCAAAAATATATCCTCTAATGTTAGGGATTTGGAAGGGGCTCTCAATAAATTGACGGCTTATGCGGAAATGCTTAAACAGCCTATTACCATAGAAATAGCCCAGCGGGAGCTAAAAGATATTTTCGCTTCCCCTAAACAGGGAAATTTATCCATAGAGACTATACAGCGGGTAGCAGCGGATTATTTTCACCTATCCCCTATAGATCTTAAGGGCAAAAAACGGAGCCAGGGCATAGTCAGGGCCCGGCATATTGCTATGTACCTGGCCCGTACCATAACGGAATATTCTTTTACCGAAATAGGGCAGTCTTTCGGGGACCGGGACCATTCCACAGTGCTGGTTTCATGCGACAAAATAGAAAACGAAATCAGAACCGACACGAACCTCTATTCGGTTATACAGGAACTGAACCGTATGATAAAAGAATACGGCGCCAAAAACGGATAATGCTTGAGCCTGCGCCGCTCTGCCTCCCCTGCAGAGCGGACTCTTGGGGTTGGTTTATTCTTGAAAAAGGGTTATTATAGCGTGGATAAGAGGGTTGAAAAAATCCAGACGTGGAAAACTCAGGAGCATGGTGGAAAAAAGGGTGTTTTTTCCATAATTCAACTAGAGCTTAATTTCATATAATATAATGAATTAAGTTCGTTTTCCACATATTTTGCCCCCTATTACTACTATTACTATTTATATATATTTATATAATAATAGGAGAAGGAGAATTCAGTATATGAAGTTCATTTGTGACCGAAACATATTGTTAAAAGAAATCGCCATTGCCAATGAAATTATCGCATCAAAAAATGCAATCTCGATTCTGTCCAATATTTATCTTGAAGCTCTGGATGACGCTTTGATTATCAAGGCCACAGATATGAAAGTTAATTTTGAGACAAAAGTTCCTGTAGATGTTAAGGAAACTGGTGCGGTAACAGTGTACGGGGACAAATTTTTCGGAATTCTTAACTCTATTCCTGACGGTGAAGTTGAATTTGACCAGCAAGAAGCTAAAATAACGATAAAAGCTTCCGTAAAAAAGGCCCGTTGGCAGCTTAAAAGCATAGCTTCTGATAAATTTCCTGAATTTACCGCTTCGGCTTCGGATTTTTTTGAAATTCCTGTCAGGGAATTTAAGGAAATGATACAGGAGACTGTTTTTGCGGTTTCAGATGACGAAACCAGGTACTTTATGAACGGGGTTTTCTTTGAAAAAAACGATGACAAGTTTATTATGGTTGCCACCGACGGCCGCCGCCTGGCGTATATCAGCAAGGAAGCCCAGGGGATAAAAGACTTTTCGGGCATAATCATACCGCCCAAAATCCTCAATATTGTGATGAAGCGGGCAGGGGATGAGGGTATGATAGGGATATCCGTTACCGATAAGACTATTTTCGTCCAGTTTGGTTCTTACAAGCTATCTTCGATGCTGATTGAAGGACAGTTCCCCAATTACCGCCGGGTTATTCCTGAAAACCAGAATTTTATCTTTATCGTGAACCGCCTGGAAATGCTGGACGCCCTTAAGCGGGTTTCCCTCTTAGTGGAGCAGAAATCCCACAGGGTTTATTTGGGAGTAGCTTCCGGCGTGGTTTCGGTGTACTGCGAGGAAAACGAAATAGGCAACGCCAGGGAGGAAATACCCTGTAAGTACGATGGTAGCGAGGTTTCTATTGCCCTGAACTACCGGTACATCGAGGAACCCTTTAAGGTAATAGACAGCGAAGATATAAGCATCCATTTTACGGAACCTAATAAGGCTATTACCATTACGCCTGTACCTGAAAAGGACTTTTTTCATATTATCATGCCTATGCAGTTGGATTAATACTTCCCGTTATGGGATTCGTTTCTCTGCGGACCGCCGCATTTCGTAATCTGGCAGACGCCGAAACCGATACCCGGGGAAAGGACATTTTCCTGGTAGGTGAAAACGGCCAGGGTAAAACGAATTTTCTGGAAGCCCTTTATTATTGTTCCTATGGTTCTTCTTTTCGGGGAGTCAGGGACAGTGAACTGGTACGGACCGGGGAAAAGGACTGCGCTGTTCAGGCTAAACTGGAAACTTCCGGTTTCGGCCCGGAGGCCGGATTTACCTGGTCGCAGGTTACTTTTCAGAATGGTAAAAAAACCATCGCCCTGGACGGGAAACGCCTTGAAGACCGGAAGGACCTTTTAGGCGCCGCTCCGTGCATTGTTTTATGTCATGAAGACATGGAATTCGCCGCAGGCCCTCCTGAACGGAGGCGCTGGTTTTTTGATCAAACCAGGAGCCTTTCCGACCCGGTATATTTGGAGGATCTCCGCAGTTACCGCCAGGTCCTTAAAAGCCGTAATCTTGTATTGAAGGAAAATAGGGGGTTTTCCCCAGGCGCTGAATTTAACGCGCTTCTGGATTCCCTGGATCCCCAACTGGCAGGTTACGGTTTACGGCTCATGGAAAAAAGGCGGGCCGAGGCTGAAGCGTTTTCTCTCATTTTTGAGCCCCTTTACCGGGAAATCTCCGGCTTAGACGGCATTACGGTGCGTTATGTCTCTTCCTGGAAAGAAGACACTCTTGAAGGGATCGCCAGCGAACTTGCCCGGCGCAGGGAAGGGGATCTGGCTTTCGGCGTGTCCCTTTCAGGCCCCCACAGGGACCGCTATGTATTTGTGCGCAAGGGGCACGAGTTTTCCGGCAAAGCCTCTACCGGCCAGCGCCGCCTTCTGGCTCTGCTGCTCCGGGTGGCCCAGGCCAGGGGGTTTTCCGAAAAAACCAGGAAAAATCCGGTTTTGCTTCTGGACGATGTGCTCCTGGAACTGGACGGCGAGAAACGGCGGAGGTTCCTTTCTATAATGCCTGAATACGATCAGGCCTTCTATACCTTTTTGCCCGGAGAGCCTTATCAACGGTATTGTAAGGACGATACGATTGTGTATTATGTTGAAGCAGGGACGCTTTTAAGGGATAGGGGCACCGGCCAGGGGGATTGATGAGGAAAGCAGGGGATATTCTGGAGGATCTTTTCAGGGAGCGCTTTGATCCGCAGTTTCTCGAACATATCCAGGTTACCGCCAGCCTTTTTTCTTCTTGGCCCGCAGTCGCAGGGGATGCGGACATTGCCGTTGCCGCCGCCCATTCCCGGATCAGGGAATTTGAACTTGGCGTGATCCTTGTAGAGGCTGAACATCCCGGCTGGGTTCAGATACTCCAGACCAAACAGACCAGGCTCCTCAAGGTGTTCCAGGGCCGGTTCCCGGAACTGGAAATCCGGGGCGTTTCTTTCTGCCTGAGCAGGGAGCCTATTTCCCTCAAAAAGCCCGGTGTTCCAGGCGGCGCCGTTCCTGAAGAGGAGGCCCCGGAAGAGACCCCCGGAGGAGGCGATGAATTCCACGCAGTTATGAAGCGGCTCGAAAAGAGCATTAAGAGACGGAACAGGATAAGCCGGCGTTGAATCACTGCCTCCTCTGCCCCAGGCGCTGCGGTGTTGGCCGTGATTCAGGCGGACGGGGCTTCTGCGGCGAAACCTCTAAACTGCGCGTCGCCCTGGCGTCCATCCACTATGGGGAAGAACCTCCGGTAACCGGGACCGGGGGTTCAGGGACTGTGTTTATCACCGGATGTAACCTTGGCTGCGTTTTCTGCCAGAACTATCAGATTTCCCGGCAGGGAATGGGACGCGTCGTTGATGCCGGGGAGTTTGCTGAAATCTGCCTTGCCTTGCAGCTCCGGGGCGCGGAGAACATCAACATCGTTACCGGGAGCCACGCTGTCCCGGCCATTACTGAGGGGATCGCCAGGGCCAGGGAAAGAGGGCTTTTTGTTCCGGTTCTGTGGAACTCTTCAGGCTATGAAGGGGAGGAATCCCTGGCGCTCCTTAAAGATACGGTGGATGTGTACCTTCCTGACCTCAAAACCCTGGACAGCATCATGGCGTCCCGGTTTTTTAACGCCCCCGAGTATCCCGAATACGCCGCCGCTTCTATCCTCAAGATGATGGAATACCGGAAGCTGCGCTTTGCTCCCGGACGCGGGACGGTTGGCGCATCTGCTGAGGTGTTGCGTTCAGGGGTAATAATCCGGCACCTGGTGATTCCCGGCTGCCTTGATGCCACCAGGGGGGTGCTGCGCTGGTTCGCCGGTAAAGCCCAGGGCCGGGCCCTGCTTTCCCTTATGACCCAGTACACGCCGGTAAAGACGCCAGGCGCTTTTCCAAGCCGCTATTTGTCAAACGAAGAGTACGACACCCTTATAGAGTGGCTTGAGGACTTTGGCATTGACGACGGCTTCTGTCAGGAACCGGTAACCGGGACCGAATGGCTGCCCGACTTTAACCGGAAAAATCCCTTTTCATCGGAACTGTCGGTCCCGGTGTGGCATTGGCGCGAGGGGTTTGTTTGATAGGTAAGCGCCAGGCAATAGCGAATCAGGGCCGATCTAGTTGGCCGCCCGTGTAGAGGGTAAATTTTCTAAAGGGTATTGGGTTTCCAATCCCTTGGCTACGTCAAAGACAATTTTTTTTCCTGTTTCATCCAGCCGGTCAACCTGCAAAGCAACCGCCAT